>JBNKOT010000334.1:0-4817 GCA_050294855.1 Draconibacterium sp.
TGAAGCATTAACTAGTGCAAGCCCATAAAAAATTAAAAAACTTGAACTTACGATTGCATAATATTCGTGTAACGTAAAAATGGTAATTAATACGCCTCCGGTAAAAAGCGGAATTAAAAGATTGAGGAGAAGAAGTTTTGATCCCGGCCCCCAAATAGCTTTTTGTTCCTTTTTTGCTTTTTTTATGGTAAGAAGAAAAATGGTGAATAATGATAACAACAATACCGAAATGCTAATTATTAATAACTGAATAAGAACATCGTTTAGTGTAGTTGGATTATAATTGGAAAGATATTGAATGTATATAATTCGGTGGGCGAGGAATGCAGCAGCCAGCGCATACAATCCAATTAAAATTCCGGATAAGCCACTAAGAGAAAGGAACCGACTGGAACGGTCCATAATGTCGCGTATGCTTTTTAATTCGCCTAAAAGTTTTTCTGAATCATTCATTTTAAAAGTACTTTGAAATACAAAGTAAGTAAATTTAAATTATATTACCAAAAATACAAGATCTATAACTGCACATTTATAACTACTAAAAGTATTTTTCAAAGCTATTTCGAGTGCTCATTTTAGGTGTTTGGGATGAAGGAATGAAATGGAATCGAAAAAATTCATAATAATTCGGCAATCGAATCCAATTACTATTCTATTGATTATTTTTTTATCGATTTGCAAAACCGTTCAACAATCTGAGGGAAGTCGTCGAAAGTATATTTTTTATCCTGAATGTCTTTAACCAGCGAACTACTTTCTGAAAATATTTTGACACAATCTTCAAAATTTTCAGTGGTATAATAATTCCACCGGTAATCTTTCTGAATCATATAATACGGTACCTGCACGGTTTGCGACTCAACACCAGTATTTACTATTTTGGTGGTAACAAAGTAGTAAAGCGGAAAAATATCGTTCGATACTCGATTAATAAAAAAACCTTTTCGCGACACAAACGCACTAATCCGAATGTCTTTACGACTTTCAAAAATCATTTTTCCGTCTTCGGTTTTAAAATAAAAACCGTATATCATGTTTGGTTTGAACGATTTCTTTTTACCACCGGCATCAATAAAATTTACTTTTTGTTGAAGGTTGGTAATGCTCTCCATTTTAATCTGAGCAGCAATGGTGTCTTTGTTTAAACTGATGATTCCTCCTGGTCGGTATTTATCTGATGATTTTTTCTGTCCGTATGTAAATAAGGAAATAGCGATAAGGGGAATAAGTACGAAGAATTTTGTTTTCATGGTTTATTTTGGTTTTTAGACTTTCAACAAATGGAAAAGTTTAACACGTCAAAAATTATACCAATACACGTGCAATTAATCCAGTAATTATGCATTTTCAGGAACCAAACTGATGTGCGAAGCCGGTATTTCAACCGTAAAAGTATTATTGATTTGTGTCATGCGAAGGATGAATTTATTCTTTCCACGGGCTTCCACGAGTTCCCCGCGCAGTCCGATCAGATTACCTTCAATGATTTCGACAATTTTACCTTTTTGAAATGTTTCGTTTGTTACATTCACTTCAAAATCGTACTGTTTGAGTAGCGAACGAAGTGTTTCTATTTGATTGTCGGGGATAACGGCTGCTTTACCTTGGAAAGTAACATAACAAACTACATTGTTGGTCTGTAGTACTTTATCGTATTCGAAGCGGCTGATGTGAACAAAACAGTAGCCCGAAATAAGTGGTGTTTCTACCCATTTTTTTCGGTCTTTCCATTGATGTAATTTTTTCTGAAGTGGTAAAAAGCATTCAATTTCTTTGATGGTTAGTTCTTCGAATACTCTTTTCTCGGCACGCGAACGGGTGTAAACGACATACCACGACTTTTTAGGATCTTTTTTTTCTGGGTTCATTACGAACGATTGTTTTGGGTGTTTAAAAAATCTTCCATAAAAGTAGTAATAATCTCATAAAAACTTACCGCAATTTTAGTGAGAACAACAGAAATTAACATCATTTAGTTCAATAGATACCTTTTGAAGTATAATGAGATTTCAATTCCCATCGTTTGATTATTATGCATCAAATTAGTTTCGGTAATACGAAAAGAGTGGTATTAAGTCCTATGAAATATCAATGTACTAATACTAAATTGAAAACGTTTTACATCAAAAACATTAAAAGTGACACGTATTCTTCCATAAGATTTTTTAATTTTTAAATTTGTGCTGTATACATTTATTATGAGGATTATTCAGGTTGCCATAAAATATATTGTTTTTTCATTGCTATTCATCACCGTTTTGAATTCCTGTATTTTGGATGAATTTCGCCCCGATGAATTAAAAATGAAAGAAGATTGGACCATGGAAATTGTTGCTCCATTATTCCATGGTAACTTCGAATTCAAAGATCTGATTTCGGATTGGCAGGAAATTATTATTGAGCCGGGAGAACAAACATCGGTCTTAAAGTATCCTGAAGGAGTAAACCTTGAAATTCCAACCCGAATAATTTTCGAACCATCGATTCTTATCAAAGATTTTGCGATATGGGTCAAAGGGGGGTATAGTTTCTCGAAGGTTGATTTTAAATATACCGTTTCGAATGGAGCTCCTTTTCCACTAAATTTTCAAATGCGTTTTTCCGAATCTTCAAATGCTGTAAATCCGGGGCCGGCAATATTACCACCAGCATTTGCTGCTGCAAGTTCCGGTGGTGTTAATTTTATTCCGACAACTTCGGAATATGTTTTAACGCTGGATGACGATCAGCTTCAAAGTTTTTTAACCGGTGATAGAGTTCAGTTCGAAACCTGGTTTAATCCCACAGATCTGATTGATTCTCAAGATACTTTTTTATCAAATTATCCGATCACGATATCTATTGTTTTATATGGAGAGATTAGTACCGAAATTTAATTTTCAACATATTTTCATATTCATTTTTTTCCTGAATATTATTTGGAGTGAAAAAATTTCTGCGCAAGAAACCGGCTCGCTACTGATGCTGAAAGATAATTTTTATTCAAATATTCTGAATCCTTCGTATTCGAGAAACGACAAAGCCATAATTATTGCATTTCCTGGATTGGCGGGAGTTTCTGTTGGAAACAGTGGAAGCTTTAAACTCACTGATCTTGTTGTACCCGATAATTCGGGCAATTTGGTAATGGATTTCGATAATTTTATTTATAATGCTTCAAACAACAAAGTTTCGTTGTACGACTGGAGTTCTGCTCCCTTGCTTTATGTAAGTGTACCTTTTCGCGACGGCAGGTTTACCTTCTATATAAAAGAACAGGTGCAATCTGCCATGAATTTTAATTTAAACGCATTTGAATTTTTTGTGAAAGGAAATGTTCCGGTCGATTTTAAAAGCTATAACAGCGACAATATTAATTACACCGGCGTAGGTTATCGCGAACTGGCGCTTGGATATTCGAAGCCATTTAGCGACATACTTGACATTGGAATCAGAGGTAAAATTTTATTTGGCAGTTTATATGCCAATGTTAGTAACTGGAGTTATGGAATTTACACAGCAGAAAATGATGAAGCTGTTCTTCTGGAAAACAAAGGAAAAGGAAAATTGTCGGTACCAATTGAACTGGTTTTGGATGATAAGATGAGAATAAAAGATGCCAACATCGAAAATGCTTTGCAGAAATACTTCGGAACGTTTCAAAATCCTGGAATTGGTTTCGATCTTGGCATAACTTACCAGTTGGATGAAAAAAGCCGGTTGTCGGCAAGTATTAATGATTTGGGAATAATTTGGTTCAGAGACAATGCTTTTACAATAGAACAAAATACAAGTTTTACCTATAGCGGTTTTGATCTCTCGAATTCCATCGATAGCAAATATGGAGAGAACTACGTTGTTCCAAGTAATTTGAATTTTGAAATAAGAGACAGCATCAGACACATATTTAAACCCAAAGCTGATTCTGCCAGTTTTGTGCAGCCCTTTGTTCCCAAACTTGCTTTGCATTATCAACGCGAAATAAATTCGTTTCTATCAGTAGGAGCCAGCAACCAAACTTCATTTTATAAAAATGCAGTATTGAATATTTTTACAATTAGTGCTTTGCAAAACATAGGTGGTTTGTCGGTTTTTGAAAACATCAGCGCTTTCGGTTTTAATTCCCTGACATTTGGGGCAGGTTTGCAATACGAAGGACAATTTGGACAAATATTTGCAGTGGCAAATAACTTGTATGCGGTTTATCATCCTGCAAATAACGAATCTTATTCTTTTACATTCGGAATGTGTTTTTTGCTCAACAAACCAAAAAAAGAAAAAGCCATTAAAAATAAATCAAAAGGGGTAAAACGTTCGAGAGGTGAAACTTCTCCTTACCTTCCTTTTTATGAAAAGAAAAAATAGATCTTAAAAGATACGAAACAATGGCTGTAATTGAATTCGATAAATTTTCTACGAAGAAGTAAAAGAGGGACTGTTCAGAAAAATAATTCAGACCAAAAATCTTACGACCGTATTAATTGATTTTACAAACGGGCCGTGGACGAGCCTGAACCTCCTCATCCGCATCTGCAGGAACAAACATTGTGTGTTGCGGCAGGTGAAGTTATTTTTTATTGTGAAGGAGAACCCGATCGACACTTAAAAGCGAGCGACATATTTGCCCTGCCTTTGGGTAAAATGCACACGGCAAAACTACTCACAATAAATGTACGGTTGGTAGATAGTTTTAATTCGCTTCGAGAAGATTTTTAGTTGACGAAAAGTTCGATCAAAAAGTGTAAACCATCGTTAATCCTTTTTGTTGCCCTACTTTAAACGGAAAGATGTCGAAGTTCTTGATGTGTTCGTTATCCCATTTGTACAAATGAGTGAGG
>JBNKOT010000335.1:0-2174 GCA_050294855.1 Draconibacterium sp.
TGGTTCAGTTATTTTTGCTGATCGGAATAATCTTGAATGTGTTTTTACTTCTCCAAAAAAATTCGGCAAAATACATCAAAGCAAGTTTGGCCTTTGTTCTTATACTCTGCATTTCTGGTTATTATACGAATATTAAACAAAAAAACTCAAGCGAATTAATTGTTTACAATACTTCGGAACAACCGGCAATCCAATTAATTTGCGGAAAAACAAACTACGTAATCAGCGATTTTAGTGGAAAAGATTCTGCTCAAATCGTATCTGTTATAAAAAACACAAGGATAAAGAAACACTTGTTTCAGCCGGTTTACATTTCATTAAAAGATACTTTTGCCAATCAGTATTTAATGTATAAAAGTGGATTTCTTTGTTTTAAAGGAAAAACCATGATTATAGATAAAAATCTTTCAAATCTTAAAAACTCAGTCGCCCCCGATTACATATTAAATCCTGTAACGAGTAGGAAAGCAGCAGCATACATTTCGCCAAAAACTATGCTGATTACGAACAAAAGATTCCTTCAAAATTCAAAATCGTTTCAGCAGTCCATTTATCAGATTTCAGTACATGGAGCATTTCAAGAAAATTGGTAACTTTAAACATTAATTCAATATATATTTCGGTAATTAAATTGAAACAATTAAACAATAATTAGAAGTTAATCTTTTAATTTGCCGAGTATTTTAAGACAGACTACAGTTTAAGCGTTTATTTTTTCCGTATGAATAATTTGGAAATGGTTTTGAACGAATTATATTGAGTAGGTTGATTTATTAAAGAACTGAATATATGAAAGTTGTAATTGCAGGTGCAGGTGAGGTTGGCACTCATTTAGCCCGAATGCTAACTAACGAAGATCACGACATCGTATTGTTGGATGATTCTCCTGAAAAATTATCTAAAATTAGTGCCGATGTCGATTTGCTAACCATCACCGGATCAGCACATTCTTTTCAGGATTTAAAACATACTGGTTTGGCAAAAGCCGACCTTTTTATAGCGGTTACTCCGTTCGAAGAAAGAAATGTACTGGCTTGTTCTATGGCATCGCATTTGGGAGTTGGCCGTACAATTGCACGGATAAATAATTCGGAATACCTGAAAGAAAGATATAAAACAAAACTCAACAATCTTGGAATTAACGAACTTATTTATCCCGAGAGTTTGGCTGCAAAAGAAATTGTAGCTTCGGTAAAACAGACCGGAACCCGGCAGTTAATCGAGTTTTCGAACGGTAAATTATTGCTTTTAGGAATTAAAGTTCGCGAAAATGCACCGGTTTTAAATAAAACGTTCATGGAATTATCGCAAGAGAACAATCACATTTTGGTGGTTGCCATCAACCGAAATAATATTACGATTATTCCAAAAGGGACCGATTCGATTCAAGCTGGCGATATTGTTTTCTTTATTACCACTCGTGGCGAACAACAACACGTTTTCGATTTAACCGGTAAAAAACCTTTTGGCGTTAAAAACATCATGTTTTATGGTGGAAGTAGAATTGCGCAAAAAGCCATCGAAAAACTGGGCGATCAGTATCGGATAAAAATCATTGAAAACAACCGTGAAAAATGTGAAAAAATAGCCGACAGATTTCAAAATGTATTGGTTATTAATGGCGACGGAAGAAACATCAACCTACTAAAAGAAGAAGGCATCGATAAAATGGATGCATTTGTTGCTACAACCGGAAACTCAGAAGCAAATATATTAAGCTGCCATCTGGCAAAATCGTTTGGTGTACGCCGCACAGTTGCCGAGGTCGAAAACCTGGCGTACATGGGACTTGCCGAACAAATGGACATTGGAACCATTGTCAATAAAAAATTAAATGCAGCCAGTTACATCTACCGTTTTACCTTAAATGCGGCCATTTCGAAAGTAAAATGTTTAACAGCTTCAGATGCCGAAGTATTCGAATTTATTGCAAAACCCGGCGCAAAAATTACTAAAAACGTTATCAAAGATCTCGATTTTCCTGAAGAGGCAAGAATTGGTGGAATCATTCGCGGGAATAATGGTTATATAGCCCAGGGATATACACAAATTCAGGAAGGCGATAAAGTGGTAGTATTTACTTTGCCGTCGGGAATAAAAAAATTAGAAAAGTTTTTTAAGTAATACAGATGAACATAAAAATAATCATCAGAGTACTGGGATTTCTAATTTTT
>JBNKOT010000336.1:0-2400 GCA_050294855.1 Draconibacterium sp.
ATCAAACAAAAATGGCTTTCACACAAACGATTCCAGACGGAGTGGAGCTTTGGGTTTTAGACATTGCAAGTGCCTGTTGTAAAAAATTAAGCGATGCAAAATTAAATGCAAACATTGGCCGGCCGTTTTCTTGGTTTACAGACGGACAGGCACTTTTGGTAAACTTTCTACCCGACGATAAAAAACCACTTATCGACAAATCCACTGCCGTTCCCACTGGCCCCCGAATTTCGGTAAGCGATGGAGAAAAAGCTCAAAACCGTACTTATCAGGATTTGTTGCAAGACAATGCCGACGAATTTAATTTCGAACAACTTGTGCGTTCAACACTTTATAAGTTGAATTTAGATGGAACAAAAAGCCTGTGGAAAGAAACGGCAATGTACGGCGGAGCAAATTTTTCTCCTGACGGAGAGTATGTTATAATTACGACGATCCATCGGCCGTTTTCGTACATTGTTACTTTAAATCGTTTCCCGCAAAAAACAATTATTTACGACAAAACCGGGAAAGAAGTAAAAGTTTTATTGGAAGCACCACTCGAAGAAGTACGCCCAAAAGGTTTTATGTCGACTACGAAAGGAATGCGAAACATCAGGTGGCGGGCCGACAAACCTGCAACCATTGTTTATGTAGAAGCTTTGGATGAGGGAGATCCCGCAATAAACGTCGATTTTCGCGATGAAGTTTTTACATTGGACCCACCATTTAACGGTCAGCCAAAATCTATTTTAAAAACCATTCAACGTTTTGGAAGAATAATCTGGGGGGATGACGACATTGCTATTGCACAAGATCGTTGGTGGAACACCCGAAATGCAAAAACTTATTTATTTAATCCCTCAGATCCGTCAGAAAAACCTGAGATTATTTTCGACTTGAATTACAACGATCGCTACAACAATCCGGGATCGTTTTTAACAAAAAAGAACGAGTTGGGAAAATATACTTTAGTGATTGAAAAAGATAAAATGTACTTGACCGGCCCGGGTTATTCGCCCGATGGAATTCATCCGTTTCTGGATGAATGGAGTTTAAAGACAAAACAATCCAAACGTTTGTGGCGAGCCGATGGCGAAAAAACTTACGAGCGTATTATTAAAGTTATGGATGCTAAAAATGGTGAATTGCTCACCCGCATTGAAGCCAGTACCGTTTTTCCAAATTACTTTATCAGAAACATAAAAAAGAAAATAGCGCCGCATCAAATTACTTTCTTCGAAAATCCTTTTAAAAGTATGGAAGGTGTGTCGAAGGAAGTGATTAATTATAAACGCGATGATGGGATTGAACTATCAGGAACTTTATATTTACCGGCAGGATACGACAAGGAAAACGGCAAAAAGCTACCGATGATTCTTTGGGCTTATCCACGCGAATTTAAAGATGCATCTATGGCCAGTCAGGTAACTTCGTCGCCCCACTCATTTACTTGGCCATCGTACGGATCGCCGGTATTTTGGGTGATGAGAGGATATGCAATTTTAGATGGAGCCGCTTTCCCGATAATTGGTGAAGACGACAAAGAACCCAACGATTCGTTCCGCGAACAACTGGTTGCCAATGCAAAAGCTGCAATCGATGCAGTTGACAATCTGGGTTATATCGACCGAATCAAAGTTGCTGTTGGAGGCCATTCTTACGGTGCATTTATGACCGCCAATTTACTTTCTCACTGCGATTTATTTGCAGCAGGAATTGCACGAAGCGGAGCCTACAACCGAACATTAACTCCTTTTGGTTTCCAAAGCGAAGAACGAAGTTACTGGGAAGCACCCGAAGTTTATTACAACATGTCGCCGTTTATGCACGCCGATAAAATGAAAACACCACTTTTATTAATTCATGGCGAAGCTGATAATAATTCAGGCACCTATCCACTGCAAAGCGAACGTTATTTTAATGCTTTAAAAGGAATGGGTGCTCCGGTACGTTTGGTAATGCTACCCAAAGAAAGTCATGGTTACGCAGCTCGCGAATCGATTTTACATGTGATTTGGGAACAAGATCAGTGGCTGGAGAAATGGCTTAAAAACGGATCGAATTGAAGTAAAGGAATATACAAAAACAGAAAAACGCCATTCCAATCCGGATGGCGTTTTTCCTACTAAACAAACATTTCACTCAAACAAAAAACTAACTAAACTAAACTAACTTAAACTTTAAAACCTATAAAAAAAACCTACGCTAATATTTTATTCTTTTTATTATTATGCTTTATAAATCGATTTAAAACTTTCGTATTCATTTGTAATTAATCTGCTGTCTAAAGATTCAATTGCTCCCGGATAATACAAGGTCTCGATGTAATTGATAAACGCGTCCCAAAGTGAAGCGCTCATTTTGTCGATCGAGTATGTTATCCGTTTTTCCATTTTTCTAATCCTGCTGATCTAAATT
>JBNKOT010000337.1:0-5093 GCA_050294855.1 Draconibacterium sp.
CCGGAGAAACAAATCCAACTTTAATTCGTGCCATCTACGAAAACAAACAAATAGCGGTTAAAGACGATTCGTGGGGTTTATACAAATTTGCAGATTGGCTGCCCATCGGACGAACCTTAAAAGGTTCGTCGGCACCGGTTACCTACAAAAGCGAGGGATTGGCAAAAGAACTGGGCCTCAAAAATCTTTGGATTACATTTAGCGGTTACTGGCCCGAAAAAGGCACAAATATGAAAACCTGTTCTTTTAAAGAAACCGAAGCCTACTCGGTTTGCGGAAGAATGACTGACGAAATGGACAAAATTTTGGTGGTGGCATCGGCAGGAAATACTGCACGGGCATTTGCTCAGGTTTGTTCCGACAATAATATTCCGCTTTTACTTTGTGTTCCGGAAGACAATATTAGTGCACTTTGGTTCGATGCACCTTTAAACGATTGTGTAAAACTGGTTTGCAGCAAAACCGGAAGCGATTATTTCGATGCCATTCATTTATCGAATATTGCGGCCGAACTCGAAGATTTTATTGCTGAAGGTGGAGCCAAAAATGTGGCACGCCGCGATGGAATGGCAACCACAATGCTTTCGGCAACTACCACAATCGGACAAATTCCTGATTATTATTTTCAGGCAGTTGGCAGCGGAACAGGAGCAATTGCAGCATGGGAAGCCAACCTGCGTTTAATCGCCGATGGAAACTATGGCTCGACAAAAATGAAACTGATGGTTTCGCAAAATTCTCCGTTTATTCCAATTCATGATGCATGGAAAGCAGATTCGCGTGCCATGCTTCCGTTAAACGACGAACTGGCTCGTAAACAAGTGGAAGAAATTGATGCAAAAGTGCTTTCGAATCGTAAACCTCCGTACCCAATTACAGGCGGATTATACGATGCCATGAAAGACAGCGGAGGTGCTGTGTTACTTGCCAACAACAAAGAAGCTGCACAAGCACGCGAACTTTTCGAAAAACTGGAAGGCAACGATATTCATCCGGCCGCTTCTGTGGCAACAGCAACTTTAATTAATGCGGTTAAAAAAGGAATCGTTCAAAAAGACGATTTAATCATGTTGAACATTACCGGCGGTGGCGAAGAAAAATTTAAAGCCGAAAACAAATTGTTTTATTTAATACCTGAACTGATTTTTAATATCGATCCGGAACCGGAGGAGGTAAAAGAAAAAATTCGAAAGCTTTTCTAATCAACCAAACTTTTAATTACTGAATAATAAGTTTGCCAATTTGCGAAAATTCAGTATCGCTTAATTTGTAGAGATATAATCCAGGTGTTATATGATTTATAGAGATTGTTGTTTCGTCAATTATTTCATTGCTAATTATTTTCCTGCCATTAACTGTAAATAATTCAAATCGAGTTGGTTTTCCAATATTCGTAATCTTAATAAATTCATTTGCAGGATTTGGATAAACTAAAAATTTTTCTTGAAGAATTTCTTTCAAATCCATCAAAATAGTTGGCGAATAAAAATGTGTCTCTATTGTTTTCTCAATCCAACTATCAGAAGTTGAATCAAATGAACAAATTATTTTACGATCTAATTGAAATGGAAAATTTTCTTTATTTATCCAATTGGGTAGAATTAATTCATCGAATGAAAAAGAAGTGTCAAAATCATAACTCAACTTTCTATTCTCTATCCAATTTTTTGTCTGTAAATCCCATAAAAAGCTTCTCCATTCAATCAAACTTCCAATTTCATCAAAGACAAATTCAAATTTAAGATACCCTTTCCATTCTGCAGAATCTGCCACCCAATGAAACTGAGAACGTGTTGTGACTTTATTTTCTATATTGTATGAGTTTTCTTCTTTAAAAAAGTATTCCCAATCATTTGTAATTTTATTCCATAAGTATTGGAGATGTTGTGTTATATTACCATTTCCATCATATTCATATTCCATTTTCTTGTAATAAGTTATACTATCGAGCGAATAATCCAGTTTATAAATTAGGTGGTTAATTTCATTTCCTTCTGCATCCAAATTAATTTCATTTTTTTCTGTCTGATGCCAGGAACTATCTCTATAATCCCACTCACTTTTTGAAGCTAAACTCTTACTATTTATAGTATCCATAGCAAATTCGTACTTTTCATAAGCTTCCCACTCAGAAGTGCTATCCAACCAACGGTATTTTATGTCCAATTCTACTTCGCCATTAAAATTATAGGTATACTCATTTTTAAATTGATTTCTCCAATCGCCATACCATATTTTTTGTATATAGGTTTTTAATTGGTTTAAAGAATCATAAGAACTTTCGTATTTACGATCTTCCAGCCAACCATAACTCCATTGCCCATTTTCAAAATCGGTACCACCCCAAAGAAATGTAATCTCTTCTGTTTGATTACCAGATATGTCAAATCCAAAAGTCGATTTAGATTTGCCTTCCCAACTCCTATTATGACGGGTCCACTCATATTCTGCATCTAACAATTTGTATCCATTTGTATCAAACTCATATTCGAACTTTTCAAGTCCAATCCAGGAATTAAAAATCGGCATCCAGAAATAAGTAGCTTTAAAAATTAAATTTGATTGATCGTCATATAAAAATTCCTGTTTGTTTGTAAACAACCACTTATTACTGTCAGTGCTCCACTCAAACTGAAATTCATCAATTAAATTATTATCTGAATCATAAGTACTTTTCCATTTTTTGTTTTGCATCCAGGAATCAAGGTTAACGTTATACAAATAAGAATATTGCTCAATTTGGTTTCCATTTTTATCATACAAATATTCATGTTTGGCCTCGTTTACCAACTGTCCAAGAGTATTATTAAAATACATATAAATGGAACTGTCAAGTTTATTTTTTTCAAGTGTAGTTAACTTTTCTACCAATTTGTAATTAGGCTTTGCTTGTCCAAGAGTTGAACCAACAAATACAACAGTGATAATAAAAAAAGGGAAAATTGATTTTAGATTGTGTAAAGGATTCATAGGTTAATTAAGTGTGGTATTGAGTTTAGAATCTAAATTTTAACAAAAATAAAATTTAGATCAAAATACACGAGTCAAAATCCTATGTTAATCAGCATTCATTTCAATAATCGAAACAGTTCATTTTTGATACAATTTCGATTATTGCACATATGTTTAATTTAAAGAATTTTATAAACTCATTCTAGTGCTACACCTCATTCCCTGATTTTTATTCTTCTGTTCAAGCCAGTATCTGAAAAAGGTATAAAGCTGCCACTTCTGCTACCAATGAGAAAAATCTCACCTCCAATTTTGAATATTTTATACCCCTTTTTATAGGTATAAACCGTATCTTTGTCGTCCATATTAATAGAAAGAAACTCAATAACTTAATACAATGAAAAAACAGACTAATTACATTCTAACCTTATTAACCTTTGTTCTACTTGCATTGGTTTCGTGCAGCAACTACACCGATTATTCCAAGGTTCCTTTCGAGGAAGCAAATCCCCCGGCATGGCAAGATCCGGCAGTATTTCAAATCAACAAAGAAATGCCACATGCACATTTTATTCCTTTTAAAACGGTCGAACAGGCACGAAGCGAAGATCTTTGGCAATCGCCGCTTATTCAATCGTTAAACGGAAGCTGGAAATTTAATCTTGCTCATAACCCGTCGGAACGCCCGCATTGGTTTTTTAAAGATGATTTCGACACCCGAAAATGGGACGAGATAAAAGTTCCGGCCAACTGGGAAGTTGAAGGTTACGATTACCCGATTTATACCAATGTTCAATATCCGCATAAACGCACTCCGCCAACTATTCAGGACGATTATAATCCGGTGGGATCGTACAAACGCACGTTCGAAATTCCGGCAGACTGGAGCGGAAAAGATGTAATTCTTCATTTTGGCGCCGTTAGTTCGGCCATGAATGTTTGGGTGAACGAACAATTTGTTGGCTATAGCGAAGACAGCAAAACACCGGCAGAATTCAACATCACAAAAAATTTAAAAGAAGGTGTAAACTCTTTGGCAGTTGAAATTTTCCGCTGGAGCGACGCTTCTTATTTGGAAGATCAGGATTTTTGGCGTTTAAGTGGAATTACCCGCGACGTATATTTGAAAGCAAGAAATCAGCAACAAATACAAGATTTTAGGGTAATTGCTGGATTAGACGAAAACTATTCTACCGGTCTTTTTCAATTAAATATTATTGCATTAAATCTTGGAGAAAAAGCTTCGTCGGCAGTGGTTGAGGCCACTTTAATGGACGGAGATTTTAAGGTAAAAGATTTTTCAAAAGAATTATCTGTTGGGAAATCGAGTGTGCTTTTTAATGTGGCCATTCCAAATGTAAAACAATGGTCGGCCGAAATTCCAAATTTATTCGAACTGATAATTACACTTAAAAACGAAGACGGAATTATCGAAGTTATTAGACAAGATGTAGGTTTCCGCACCATTGAAATTAAAGATGCAAAACTGCTTGTAAACGGCAAATATGTTTACATGAAAGGTACAAACCTACACGAACACAACGATGTAAACGGGCATGTTCAGGACAAAGAAACAATGTTGAAAGACATTAAAACGATGAAGGAAAATAACCTGAATGCTGTTCGTACTTCGCATTATCCACAACCCGAATTATGGTACGAACTCTGCAACAAATACGGACTATATATAGTCGACGAAGCCAACATCGAATCGCACGGAATGGGTTATGGAAAAGAGTCGCTCGCTAAAAATGAAGACTGGAAAGAAGCCCATTTGTACCGCACCGAAAACATGTTCGAACGCGACAAAAATCAACCTTGTATTATCACCTGGTCGTTGGGGAACGAAGCCGGAAACGGTGTCAACTTCGAGGCAACCTACGATTATTTAAAATCAGTCGACCAAACCCGTCCGGTGCAATACGAACAAGCACGTAACGACAGAAACTCCGACATCAATTGCCCGATGTACATGCGCATGGAAAGCATGGAACACTACGCAAAAGGAAATCCCGAGAAACCACTCATCCAATGCGAATATGCACACGCAATGGGAAACAGCGTTGGTAATTTCCAGGATTACTGGGATTTAATTGAAAAGTACGACGTTTTGCAAGGTGGTTTTATTTGGGACTGGGTTG
>JBNKOT010000338.1:0-2145 GCA_050294855.1 Draconibacterium sp.
CTGCAAAAACATAATTAAATATTCGTTTTATGGCTTGTTGTACCCTTTTTTCAGCAAAAATATCGGTTGGGTGTTTTTGTCTCCAATTAAAGGAGCGAATATCGTCCAACCCAAAAATATGATCGACGTGTTCGTGGGTAATCAAAATTGCGCGCAGCGACTCGAGTTTTTCGCGTAATGTTTGTTGCCTGAAATCGGGGCCGGCATCGATTACTATATTTTCATCGTTAATTTTTAATAATAACGACGAGCGCAAACGTTTATCTTTTTTATCCTCCGACCTGCAAACATCGCAATTGCAGGCAATTACCGGAACGCCCTGCGAAGTGCCGGTTCCTAAAAATGTAGCTTCTATTTTCAATTTATTTATTTCGGGCATTTTGCAAATTTAGCAAAAGCAGTTGTGATAAGATAAATTGATGTTACTTTTACAAAAAATTTCAGCATGGCAAAATTGTATCTCATTCCGAATGTACTGAGCGAAGGCGACTGGCAGCATGTTTTGCCGGCACAAATTCATCCGATTCTTACCAACACTAAACATTTTATTGTTGAAAATATTCGGACTGCCCGGCGGTTTATGAAACAGGTAAATCGCGATATTAATATTGATGATTGTACCTTTTTCGAACTCAATAAAAGAACAACAAAAGCCGAATTGCCTGCTTTTTTAAAACCCATTGGACAGGGGTTTGATGTGGGTGTAATTTCTGAAGCCGGATGCCCCGGTGTTGCCGATCCGGGTGCCGATGTGGTTCGAATCGCTCACCAAAAAGGAATTCAGGTGGTTCCAATTGTTGGTCCTTCTTCGATACTACTGGCTTTAATGGCTTCGGGATTAAACGGACAAAATTTTGCGTTTAAAGGTTATCTGCCGGTAAAACCAAACGAACGTGTAAAAGAAATTGCTGCACTCGAAAAACGGATCAGAAACGAAAAACAAACCCAGATTTTTATCGAAACGCCTTATCGGAATAACCAGCTGATCGGTGATTTATTAAAAACCTGCACACCTTCTACTTTACTTTGTATTGCTGCCAATGTTACCGGAGAAAACGAGTTTATTGCCACTAAATCGATACTGGATTGGAAAAAGAAAGTGCCGGATTTGCACAAACAACCGGTGATATTTTTGATGGGCAATGAATAAAAATCCTTGATTCTGATCTTCATATTCATCATACCATGACAAGATTAGCAAATCGTTCTGATAAAAAATTAGTCGTAGATATTATTACCAACACTTTCGAAAATAATCCGGGAGTAAACTGGCTGTTGAGGTCTGGAGGCAATCGTAAAAAGAAAATAAAACGTCTGGCTGAATTCGCCTTTTTTAAAGCAATGAACCGAAATGGCGTTTATCTTTCTTCCAACAAAAAAGGAGTTGCCATTTGTTATCCTTTTCATCAAAACAGGTTTTCGTTGAACGAAACTTACTACGAATTTCGTTTTGTTTTCCGATCGATACAACTTAGTCGTTTACCACAGGTTTTAAAACGCGAAGCTTATCGAAAAAAACAACGACCGGCATCGGGAAAGTATTTGTATTTCTGGTTTTTGGGCGTTTTGCCAGGAGGAGAAAAAGCAGTCTACGAATTAAAAGACGCGATTTTTGAAACGGCAAAAAAACAAAACTTACCCATTTACCTCGAAACGGCGATGGAACGAAATAAAATTGCTTACGAACGATATGGTTTTCAAACCTATTATTTTTGGAATGACGAAAAAGAAAATATCCGGTTTTGGTTTTTAAAGTGGGAACCTGAAAATCATTCGGAATAAAAACCAATCAAAGAATTTTCATGGCTTGTAATAGTTCAAATTCATGCTCAAAATTGGGAGTAAAAACCCCCTGCCTAAGTTTGCTTTCAATTTGGTTTTTTGTCCAGAAACGGGCTTCTTCCACTTCATCGGAATGCACGCGATAATTTTTGAAATCGTAGGTTGTAAACAGATAAACCAGCTCTTTTTCAACTTCCGATTCCCACTGGTAAGTCTTACGTAATTGCGCCGAGAAATGCTCTAATCCGATTTCTTCGTATGCTTCTTTTTTTAAGGCCTGTTCGAGGGTTTCGTCTGCCGAAATATGTCCGCCAACAGCGGTGTCCCATTTCCCGGGTTGAATGAGTTTTGATTCCGGGCGTT
>JBNKOT010000339.1:0-3394 GCA_050294855.1 Draconibacterium sp.
CCATAAGGGAATTTAAACGATCGAATCCGGTTTTCGATTGGTTGCTTAAAGCAATTAGCTCAACATCTTTTATTCGTTCTGAAATTTTTTGTGTCAATTGACTGATTTCAGAGCTTTCGATCAAATCTGTTTTTGTTAAAATAATATAGGGTTTGATTTTAGCTGAATAACAAATTGCCAAATATCTTTCCAATCGTTTTAAGTTAAAATCGTGGCCAACTGCCTGAACAATAAACGCGAAGTCGATGTTGCTGGCAATTATCTGAACTTCTCCAAATTGTGCCACAGCCCGACGTTCGATTACCGAAAAGCGCGGTAGAACCTCAAGAATAATTGCATTTTGCTCATCCATTTTGGTGAATTTCACCCAATCGCCGACAGCAGGAAAATCAATCCTGGATTGCGCAGAAAACCTCAAATTCCCGGTAATTTCTGCGTTGTAAGAATTCGATTCGGTTTGAATAATGTACCTTTCTTTGTGTTCAACAATTACCCGGGCAAGTTCAAATCCAGCTAATTCCGATGGATGAATTAATTCTTCTATTTTTCCGGTAAATCCTAATGTTTTCATGCTACTCCAAAATACTAAACTTTTCGCAATTTCCATTTTCCTTGTCGGAATAAATAGAGGGCCATAATGGCCAATGCCGCTTCTGCAGTAATTATTGCAATACTTGCCCCTGTTAAACCCATGTTTAGTACAATCGCCAAAAGATAAGCGAGTGGAATTTCGATTAACCAAAAACTGATGATGTTTATTTTTGTTGGTGTAATTGTATCGCCGCTACCGTTAAAACCCTGGATCATAACCATTCCAAGTGCATAAAATAAAAAGCCAATGCTGATAATTCTTAATGCAGTAATTCCATTGTTAACCACCGCCAGGTCGTCGATAAACAAGCGCACGAAAAATTCAGGGAAAAATATCAGTATTAAACCCATTGTTCCCATAAAAATCATGTTAACATATCCGGTAATCCAAACCGATTTTTCGGCACGTTCGGGTTGATCGGCTCCAAGATTTTGACCGACCAAAGTTGCTGCCGCATTACTTAACCCCCATGCAGGAAGCAGTAAAAACAAAATAATTCGGATAGCAATGGTGTAACCGGCGATTGCATCGGGACCAGAAACGGCGATTATTCGCACCAACAAAATCCAACTCGATGTTCCAATCAGGTTTTGAAAAATTCCACCTGCAGAAACTTTTAGGAGATTCAGAATAACATCGAATTTAATTTTTATACTTTCCCAATATAATCTGATCCTGAATTTACCATTAAAAAGCAAATAGAACTGATAGATAACAGCTAGCCCACGGCCGATGGTGGTTGCAATTGCAGCTCCCATTAATCCTAATTCGGGGAACGGTCCTAATCCGAAAATCAAGATTGGATCGAGAATAATATTAATAATATTTGCAACCCACATTACACGCATCGAAATGGCTGCATCGCCCGAACTACGGAAAACTGCGTTGATAATAAACAGCAGCATGATCACCATATTCCCGCCAAACATAATGGTTGGAAACCAATATCCATTCTCCGCCATTTTTGTTGATGCACCCATGATTTGCAAAAATTCGCGGGCAAATAAAACGCCCGGAATGGCAATTAAAATCGAAATAATTACACCAACAAGAATGGATTGAAAAGCTACAACTCCGGCTTCTTTGGGTTTCTTTTCTCCAATACGGCGCGAAACCAAAGCAGTAGTTCCCATGGCCAAACCAACGCCGATGGCGTAAACCACGGTCATCACCGATTCGGTAATTCCGACCGTTGCAACCGCGTCGGCGCCGAGTTTCGAGACAAAGAAAATATCGACCACAGCAAAAACCGATTCCATAATCATTTCTAAAACCATTGGAACGGCAAGGATAAAAATTGCTCGTCCTAAACTGGTTTCGGTAAAATCGCGTTCGGTGCCGGCAATCGATTCTTTAATGTCTTGCCAAAGCACTTTTAGTTGCATGTCGCGAAATTTTGTAATTGACAAATCGTTTGAATTTTTGTCAGACATTTTTAAATATTTTGAATTTTGAATAGCTAATTATAAGATCTCTGAATGTTTACCTAGAACGGTAATTTTGTTGTGACGGTATTTGAAATCAAGCTATTCATCGCAGGTATTTTTTTGTTTGTTGTATGCAAAGATATGGATAATTTTTATGGCAGAGCAAAAAAATAAATAAAAGTTAAAAATGTCTTTTAAAAAGTGCGTTTTATTTGAACTCATTTTGTCGTTAGGTGTTAGAGTAGCAAAAATAAAACCCGATAATTAATTATGGTTACCAGAATTGCATTCATAATATTATTGTTCACTTTTATGGGGTGTTCGCAACAAAACAAATTCCCGACTTTGCTCTCAGAAAAAGTTGCATTACGTGCGGTGGAATTAACCGCTGAATTGCCGGCAGATGAATCAAAAGCGATAAAAACAAAAATTGAAGGATTAAACGATCTGTTAAGATTCAATACTGAATTTCAGCAAAAAAGTGAAACGTTTAAAATAGAAGATTTTCAAAAGAAATGGGTTGAAATTTATCGGAACCTCGATATTGAAACGGCTGATCGTTCTGATCTGCAAAATTGGTTTGAAATGACCGGATTACTTTTTGAACTAAGCGGCGAAGCTAGTCTGGCTGCAGAATTAGATCGCTTGGCTTTGTCTGGAAGCATTGAAAAAGATAAAGTGGCGTCTTACGTTTATACAAAAAATGTAGATCATATTTTTACCAATATTTATATACCTGCAAAAATCGAATACCACCATACCACCGGTGGCGATGTAAAAATTGAATTGGTGAGCGACTATCCCAGATCGGGGAAAGTGGACCTGAACTTTACGATGACAGACCGGCGTTACATCGAATTAAATATTCGGATTCCGGATTGGGCAGAAGGAACAACTGTTACGGTAAAACGGGTGAAATATTTTGCGCCCCCCGGAGGCTATTGTAAAATCGCAAAAAAATGGAAAGACGGCGATTTAGTTGAAATACAATTTCCAAACGATCGAATTCCTTATTTTCTGAAATAACTAGTTGTCGTTCTTTCGAATCTGAAATAAGTTCAGCATTTCAGACTCTACTAAAATTAACACTTTGGCAAGGCATCGTATTTTGCCAGTCCACCTTCTGAAGTTTCGCGGTACTGATTTTGCAAATCGATTCCTGTTTTGTACATGGTTTCCACCACTTCGTCGAAACTAATCCGGTGTCGACCATCGGTTAATAAAGCATAATTATTGTGCGATACCGCGCGTTCGGCAGCAAAAGCATTTCTTTCGATACATGGAATTTGTACCAGGCCTGCAACCGGATCGCAGGTTAATCCAAGATGATGTTCGAGTCCCGTTTCAGCCGAATATTCTACCTGATAAATGGTTC
>JBNKOT010000340.1:0-4239 GCA_050294855.1 Draconibacterium sp.
GTAGATCAGGTTCTCATTCCAACAGAAAAAGTGTATCAAATCCGAAACGGTAAAAAAATCAGTAAGGAAAGAAACTTTTTCCCGGGATACGTTTTAATTGAGGCTGCATTAGTGGGTGAAGTTACACACACACTAAGAAATTTTCCAAATGTTATCGGATTCTTAGGCGACACCAAAGGTGGAGATCCGGTTCCAATGCGGCAATCAGAAGTAAACAGAATTTTGGGACGAGTCGACGAACTTGCTGAGACTGATGAAGAATTGAACATTCCATTTGTTGTGGGAGAAACTGTTAAAGTAATTGATGGACCATTTAACGGCTTCAACGGAACCATTGAAGATATCAATGAAGAGAAGAAGAAGTTGCAGGTAATGGTGAAAATTTTTGGACGTAAAACTCCTTTAGAGCTTAGCTTTATGCAAGTCGAAAAGGAATAGTAACGCATAAGTATTTATTATGGCAAAAGAAATTGCTGGATTAATTAAATTACAGATTAAAGGTGGTGCAGCTAATCCTTCACCACCGGTGGGACCAGCGCTTGGTGCCAAGGGCGTTAACATTATGCAATTCTGTAAGCAGTTTAACGGGAGAACACAAGACCAAGCTGGTAAGGTGCTTCCTGTTATTATTACTGTTTACGCAGACAAATCGTTTGATTTCATAATTAAACAACCTCCGGTAGCAGTGCAATTGCTCGATGCAGCAAAGTTAAAAAAAGGATCTCCTGAATCGCACATTGTAAAAGTGGGATCAGTATCCTGGGATCAGGTTAGAGGAATTGCCGAAGGCAAAATGTCTGACTTGAATTGCTTTACCGTTGAATCGGCAATGAAAATGGTGGCTGGAACTGCCAGAAGTATGGGAATTACTGTAAAAGGTGCTTCACCATTCAATAACTAAAAAATCTTACACGATGGGCAGAATTACGAAAAATAAAAAAGCTTCTTTAGAAAAACTCGAAAAAGGGAAAGTTTATTCTATCGATGAAGCTGCAGAATTGGTAAAGGAAATTACCTATACTAAATTCGACGCTTCGGTAGACATCGACGTTCGTCTTGGAGTTGATCCTAGAAAAGCGAACCAAATGGTTAGAGGCGTAGTTTCGTTACCCCATGGTACTGGAAAAGAAATACGAGTTTTGGCTATGGTTACTCCCGACAAAGAGCAGGAAGCCAAAGACGCCGGAGCAGATTTTGTAGGTCTCGACGACTATGTTGAGAAAATTAAAGGTGGCTGGACAGACATCGACGTGATTATTACAATGCCTCCTGTTATGGGAAAAGTAGGGCAACTTGGACGTATTTTAGGTCCTCGCGGTTTAATGCCGAACCCGAAAAGTGGTACCGTAACTATGGAAGTTGGTAAAGCCGTTGCCGAAGTTAAGCAAGGTAAAATCGATTTTAAAGTCGATAAATTTGGTATTATTCATACATCTATCGGTAAAGTTTCTTTTACCGCTGATAAGATTAAAGAAAATGCCGTTGAGTTTATGAATATGATTAATAAACTCAAACCTACCGCCGCTAAAGGAACCTACATTAAAAGTATCTACCTCTCTAGTACTATGAGCCCTGGTATTGAAGTTGAATCTAAGTCGTTTGCAGAGTAAAATTGAGGAATTATGAAGAGTTCAGAAAAACAAGTTATTATAAATAATTTACAAGAACAGATTGATTCATTTAGTCATTTTTACTTGGCCGACATTAGTGGATTAAATGCTGAAGATACCAGTGACTTACGAAGACTATGTTTTAAACAAGAGGTGAAGCTGGTTGTTGTTAAGAATACACTTTTACGTAAAGCACTCGAGAGTTCTGAAAAGAACGCAGAAGAGCTATACGATGCACTCAAGGGGAATACCTCGGTTATGTTTACCGAAAACGGAAACGTTCCTGCTAAATTGATAAAAGACTTTAGTAAAAAACATAAAAAGCCGGTATTAAAGGCTGCTTATGTCGAAGAATCAATTTACGTTGGAGCAGATCAATTAGAAACTCTAATTGCCGTTAAATCGAAAAACGAACTTATCGCCGATGTGGTTGCTCTGTTACAATCGCCAATGAAAACTGTTCTCGGACAGTTACAATCTGGTGGAAATATCATTCATGGTGTTCTTGATACACTAAAAGAAAAAGAATAATTTTTTACGAAATAATTTAAAAAGTAATAAAATGGCAGATTTAAAACAGCTTGCAGAAGAGTTGGTAAACTTGACTGTTAAAGAGGTTAACGAATTAGCTGGAATTCTGAAAGACGAATATGGCATCGAGCCTGCAGCTGCGGCTGTAGCAGTTGCAGGTCCAGCCGCTGGCGGTGGCGAAGAAGCTGCTGCTGAGCAAACTGAATTTGACGTAGTTTTAAAAGCAGCAGGTCAATCAAAATTGGCAGTTGTAAAACTAGTTAAAGAATTGACTGGTCTTGGTTTAAAAGAAGCCAAAGCAGTTGTAGATGAAGCTCCAAAAGCAATTAAAGAAAAAGTTTCTAAAGACGAAGCTGAAGCTCTTAAGAGCCAGTTAGAAGAAGCTGGAGCCGAAGTTGAAGTTAAATAACGCATTGAGACCTTTGTAAAGGGTTATACGGTTTAGAATCCTACGTATGTGGGGTTCTAAACCTTTTTGTGTATTGGTATTTTACATAATTAACTTGTATAAATACATGTCTGTACAAACAAAAAAAGAGAGGATTAATTTTTCCTCCACACAAACCAGGTTTGATTACCCTGACTTCTTGGAAGTACAAGTTAAATCATTTAAAGATTTTTTTCAGTTAAAAACAACGCCCGATAATCGCGACTCCGAAGGATTATTCCGAGTGTTTGAGGAAAATTTTCCAATTACGGATACTCGAAATAATTTCGTATTGGAGTTTATCGACTATCAAGTTGATCCACCAAGATATTCCATAGCGGAATGCATTGAAAGAGGATTAACTTTTAGTGTGCCTTTAAAGGCAAAGTTAAAGTTATATTGTACCGATGCTGAACACGAAGATTTTGATACCGTGGTTCAGGACGTGTACCTTGGAACTGTTCCATACATGACCGATCGGGGTACCTTTATTATTAATGGTGCCGAACGTGTTATTGTATCGCAGTTGCACAGGTCGCCGGGTGTATTCTTTGGTCAAAGTTTACATGCCAATGGTACAAAACTTTATTCTGCACGTATTATTCCTTTTAAAGGATCGTGGATAGAATTTGCAACCGACATTAACAGTGTTATGTTTGCATACATCGACAGGAAAAAGAAATTACCTGTAACCACACTTTTACGTGCCATTGGATACGAAAGCGATAAAGAAATTCTGGAGATATTTGACCTCGCCGACGAGGTTAAAGTTTCGAAAACTGGATTAAAGAAAGTTATTGGGAGGAGATTGGCTGCCCGCGTTCTGAAATCGTGGGTAGAGGATTTTGTTGACGAAGACACCGGTGAAGTGGTTTCAATCGAGCGTAACGAAGTTATTATCGATCGTGAAACTGACATTGAAGAAAGTCACATAGAAGAAATTCTTGAATCGGGCGTGAAAACCATTCTTTTACATAAAGAGGATGCAAATCAGCAAGATTTTGCAATTATCTACAATACACTTCAGAAAGATCCATGTAACTCTGAAAAAGAAGCAGTTCTTCACATCTATCGTCAGCTCAGAAATGCTGAACCGCCAGATGAAGCAACTGCCAGAGATGTAATCGATAAACTTTTCTTTTCAGACAAAAGATACGATCTGGGAGAAGTTGGTCGTTACAGAATCAATAAGAAATTAGGCTTATCGGTCGATAAAGAAAACAGGGTACTTACCAAAGAAGATATAATCGAGATTATCAAACACTTGATTAAACTGGTAAATGCAAAAACCGATGTTGATGATATCGACCACTTAAGTAACCGAAGAGTACGTACTGTTGGAGAGCAAATGTTCAACCAGTTTGGAGTTGGTTTAGCTCGTATGGCACGTACAATTCGCGAAAGAATGAACGTAAGAGACAACGAAGTTTTTACACCGATCGATCTGATCAATTCAAAAACATTGTCATCGGTTATTAATTCTTTCTTTGGAACAAATGCATTATCTCAGTTTATGGATCAAACAAATCCATTGGCTGAAATGACACATAAACGACGTATGTCGGCCTTGGGACCTGGCGGTCTTTCTCGCGAAAGAGCCGGATTCGAGGTACGTGACGTTCACTTTACACACTACGGACGACTTTGTCCGATTGAAACACCTGAGGGACC
>JBNKOT010000341.1:0-3562 GCA_050294855.1 Draconibacterium sp.
CAATAGATATCTCGCGCATAAATCTTTCGAGACGACAGCTAATTTTTACTACTTATTTATCAATAAATTAAAACGAAATGAAAATATTAATAGGAAAACTACGCCAAATTCTTAGCAAGCTTGATAATCTTATTTTACTACTACTCAGAATAACTTTGGCCTACGGATTTTACAAACCAGCCACAATGAAGTGGAACGATATAACCGCAATTGCCGACTGGTTTGCAAGCATGGGATATCCTCTTCCTCTATTAAATGCCTACCTAGCGGGAATTACAGAAATGGCAGGCGTAATTTTACTGGCTCTTGGTTTGGGCACTCGTTTGATTTCGATTCCACTTATTTTTGTAATGCTAGTAGCCATTTTTACCGTTCATTTTGCCAATGGTTTTGAAGCCGGTAACAATGGTTTTGAAATTCCGCTTTATTACCTGTTAATGCTTTTTTGCCTGATAGTTTATGGTGCCGGAAAATATAGTATCGACTATTTAATTTCGAAAAAGAAATAAACTTAAATGTGCTTTTTGTATTTTAGAAAGAAATTTCAAAATGAAAAAGTCAGGCATTCTCTTTTCTCTTTTTGCATTTCTCATTATTTTCTCATGCAATACAAAAGAACCGATAATAATTAGTGTAACAGGTGAAATTCCAGCCAGCGAAATAGGAAAAACATTGCATCACGAACATTTGCTGGTCGATTTTATTGGTGCCGACAGTACGGGTTATCATCGTTGGGATAAAAATGAAGTAGTAGAAAAGGTACTTCCCTATTTATTGGAAATTAAAAAACTGGGCTATAAAACGATTGTTGATTGCACGCCGGCTTATTTAGGTCGCGATCCTGAATTACTAAAAATGCTTGTCGAAAGATCGGGTATGCAAATTATTACCAACACCGGTTATTATAGTGCAGTTGGTGCCAAATACATTCCAAAACATGGTTTTACCGAAACGGCAGAACAGTTGGCCGACCGTTGGATCCTCGAAGCAAAAAACGGGATTGAAGGAACAGATGTTTTCCCGGGATTTATAAAAATTGCTGTTGAACGCGCTCCTTTACAACCCATTAACAGGAAAGTGGTAGAAGCGGCGTGTATCACGCACAAAGAAACAGGTTTGGTAATCATGTCGCACACCGGACTTGCTATTCCTGCCTTTCAACAATTAGAAATTTTAAAAGAATATGGCGTTCATTCATCGGCATTTATCTGGACCCACGCACACAACGAAAAAGATTTCGAAAAGCACATTGAAGCAGCAAAAATGGGAACCTGGATTGCTTTCGATAATTTTACCCCCGACCGTTTACAACGTTATGTAGACTTTGCTTTGCTGATGAAAAAAGAGGGGCTTCTTAACCACCTTCTATTCTCGCACGATGCAGGATGGTACAATCCTGGCGAGCCAAATGGTGGAAACTTTCGTGGTTTCACCGAAATTGAAGAATTACTTATTCCTGCCCTCGAAAAAAACGGTTTAACACAAGCCGATATTTACCAACTTTTTACACTAAATCCGGCGGAAGCTTTTACTGTAAAATTAAGACTCACCGAAAGCTAGTTTTTGGTCGGAATACCTCATCGTTTTTTTAAGAGCACAACATTTTCTACATGATGTGTTTGCGGAAACATATCCACAGGCTGCACTTTTTCAACCCGATACATTTCACTCAACAACGATAAATCGCGGGCTTGCGTTGCCGGATTACAACTTACATACACAATTTTATCCGATGCAATATTCAACAGTGTTTGTATCACATCGGCATGCATTCCTGCTCGCGGCGGATCGGTAATAACTACGTCAGGCTGCCCGTTTTTTTGAATAAAACCGGTATTTAAAACCGCTTTCATATCGCCGGCATAAAAAGAAGTATTTTCAATTTCGTTGAGTTTCGAATTTTGTTTTGCATCTTCAATCGCTTCCGGAACATATTCAATTCCAACTACCTTTTTTGCATTTTTCGCTACGAAATTGGCGATCGTTCCGGTACCGGTATACAAATCGTAAACCGTTTCGTCGCCTTTTAATTCAGCAAAATCGCGGGCAACTTTATATAAATTATAAGCCTGCTCCGAATTGGTTTGGTAAAAACTTTTAGGACCAATTTTAAATTTTAATCCTTCCATTTCTTCCAGAATATATTCTTTGCCGCTGAATACTTTTATTTCCTGGTCGGTAATTGTATCGTTACCTTTGGTGTTGATCACGTACAATAATGCAGTAATTTCTGGAAATTCGGTTTTAACGGCCTCCAGCATTTTTATTCTTTCAGTTTCCATTTCTTTAAAAAATGAAAGAATAACCATTAACTCGCCGGTCGAACTGGTCCGAATAATTAAAGTGCGTAAAAATCCAACTTGTTCGCGAATATCAAAAAAATCCAGTTTATTGTCTAGCGCATATTTATAAATGAAATTCCTGATTTTGTTCGACGGTTCGGGTTGTAACCAACATTTATTAATGGTTACAATTTTATCAAACAATCCGGGAATGTGAAATCCAAGCGCATTTGAATCTAATATTTCTTTGTCCTTTTCAATTTCGTCGTACGAAAGCCATCTTTTATTGGAAAAAGTATATTCCATTTTATTCCGATAGAATGTACTTTTTGCCGATCCAAGAATTGGATTAATGGCTGGCAATTCGATTTTACCAATTCTTTTTAATTGATTTTCGACTTGATTATGTTTATAAAAGAGTTGTTTATCGTACGACAGCAACTGCCATTTACATCCCCCACAAACACCAAAATGCTCGCAAAATGGCTCTACACGGTCTTTCGAGTACTCAAGATAAGTCTTCACAAAGGCTTCCTGGTATTTCTTCCGTTTTTTGGTCACCTGCAAATCAACAACATCGCCTGGAATTGCATACTTTGTAAACACCACCATATCGCCAACTCGCGCCAATGCTTTACCTTCAGCACCAATATCTTCTATCGTAACCCCTTCATATAAAGGCTTTTTCTTATTTCTTGCCACTCTAATAATTTTTGGCAAATATAATTTTTTAAATGGAATTTATCATGAATTCTACCCTCTTCTGTGTTTCCCAAAATATTCCATAAATTCCCACATTGGGAAAAGAAAGCCGTTTTCTCTAACATTAGTCATATTTAGCCATAAATGATTTTTATGTAAAGAGGAGGAATGCTATATTTGCTCATGATTTAATGGTTGGTTTTATTTCAAAAATAAAACTTATAAGGGGAAAGCAACTTCTGTATTTATGATTGGTTTTGTGTTTAGGGGTTTGTAAATCATCAATCATCTTCAAAAAGCGTCCATAGGGCTTTCCCCTTCCTTCTTTTTTCAAATACCTGAAAGGGTATTTTTTTTTGTCCTTACCTTTTTCAATTTTCATTCGTGTTTAATCATTATCTTTGGCAACTTTCAATAATAGTATGATTTCATTAGATAAGATAAATTTAAGTTTTGGTGGTTTTGAACTCTTTAAGGAGATTAGCTTTCTGATAAACCCAAAAGATCGAATCGGGTTAATCGGGAAAAACGGAGCCGGTAAAACTACCTTACTCAAAATAATTACAAAGAAGGAAAAT
>JBNKOT010000342.1:0-54899 GCA_050294855.1 Draconibacterium sp.
AATTCTTCCGCGAGTTTGTTAAACTCCTCCATTAATTCTTTTAATTCGTCGGTAAAAACCTCGTCGAGTAATTCCTCTATTTGTTGCTGTTTCGCAACCATTTCTTCGTTTTGTTGATTAAAAGAATTCAAATAATTATTCAGATTTTCGTTGTCTTGTTTAATCCTATTATATAACTCTTCCAGCTTGTTTTGTTTCGAAATAATATCGCTTACCATTTGCGATTTTTCCCATTCAGAAACATTGGTATCCATATTTTTGAGCTGCAGATTTTTTAAATCGTCCTGAATATCTTTTGCCAGTTCCTGGCTTAGGTTGAGTTGTTTTTGTAATTCGTTAAACTGCTCTTTATCGTTGGCCAGTATTTTGTCGCGATCCGGAAATTCAAAAGTAAAATTATCGGATGTAGTAGTTTTATAACCATTTACTGCATCGTTGTCGCTTACCGTAAAATAGTACGAAAGCAGTCCCTCTGCCTGTTCCAATTCACTAAAATCGAAACTGAAATAAAAGTCCTGATCGAGCATATTCCGAACAACAGGAATAGAAATTGCCGAGTCTTTATTTTCAATATTATAATGAAATTTTAAAGCAGAAATTCCGTAATCGTCTCCTATTATTCCTTTAAAAAAGAAACGCGTAAGTTTTAGCGAATCGGGAATTTGCAGCACTTGTATTTCCGGAAAAAGATCGGGAATTACTTCGATGGAATAAGATAAAGCCAATTCGGGTTTTGTAAATTTATTTTGGATAAATACGTTATACGATGTTGAATTATAAAACGTAGATTCAGCAAAAAAACTGTTATTATTTCCGTCGGATTCGATTTTTGTAGAATCGGATAATACCAGGTATAAAGTATCGATATCGATTCCGCTAAAATTCCATTCTATTTTTGTTCCGTTTGGCACTTGTAAATCGCCAATATTTTCGAAAAGCTGGTTTTGAAGACCGGTGTATGCCGGAGCTTTAATCGAAGTTGTAAACAATGTAATTCCCGGTTTTGGAAGAAGTTCTAAATTAAAAACTTCTGAATTGTATTTTAAATCGGTAAAATAAAACTGAACAGGATTAATCACAGAAGCCATTTCGAACTCGAAATTACCAAGGTTTTTTGTTTTCATCAGGTAATTATTTCCTTCGATATTGATGTATAAAATTTGAGGAATTTCATCACCTTTTGTTTCCACCTTAAAAACAAACGAATCGCCTTTTTTAGCCTGAAGAACTGCGTTTTTCAGTGTGTAAGAAAAGGGTGCTGGTTTTACAAAAGTTGTATTGTAATGTACAATCCGATTGGTAGAATCGGTAAAAATATTGCGATTAATTAGTAGAATTCCCAACGAAACAAAAATGCTAATTACCAGATAAATAGAAACAAGTTTTAAGTTTTTAAACTGAATAGCTTCGTTAAAATTGAAAATTTTTAATTCTTTAATTTTCTGATCGATACTGGCCAGTACAATTTCGTTCGAATATTGTGTTTCCTTAAAATCGGATAACTCAATAATATTCAACAATTTATCTTCAATTTCGTTAAAATGCTTTTGAATGAGAACCGAAGTTGATTTTAAATCAATGGGTTGAAGAACATTCAGCAATTTTAAAAGTGGAATTCCAATAAACTGCCCGATTAATAACGATGCAAAAACAAGAAATCCAAAGAATACAATTTTTCGAAGATCAGACGACAAATAGAGCAGGTATTCGATGGCCGAAAACCCGGTATAAACCATCAGTAAAAAGAAGATTGTTAAAACCAAACCCTTCAATAATTTAAAAGAATAGTACTTTTTTTTAAAAGCGTTTAGTTTATTAACAAGTATGTTGAAATTTTCAGTCATAAAATCTAAATCCTTATTCCACAATTTATTACAAAAAGGGTGTTTTGTTAATAAAACCGGATAAAATGCTAACAAAACAAAAGTAAACTTTTAATCAAATATTTGCTTTCTTCCTACTTTTTTACATATAATTTTAATGTTCTAAAACGCACTACAACTTTTTCATTTTTTAATTGAATTCTATTCACAATCTATTAACGTGTTGACAAAGGAAGAAAAGAACGGATAAAAGCTATTAACACTTGTTTAAAACAATATCTACTACATTATTGTTTAATATTTTAGAAACCGAAAAAATTGTTTAAAACAAGATTAATAAACTGTTTATTTTATCTTTACAAAAAAGTAAAAATAGAAATTAACAGTAATCAACCGGATATAATAATTAATATTACTTTTTATATTTGTAAAATTAAGAATATATATAATACAGAACATTGACAATACTTTTAGTTGAAGACAACTTATTAAATCAAAAAGTAGTAATTTATAATTTGAAAAAATTCAATTACAATATTACTGCTGTGACCAATGGAAAGGACGCTATCGATTTTGTTACCAATAACAAAGTAGATTTGATCTTAATGGATCTGATGTTGCCTGAAATGAATGGTTTCGAAATTACTGCCGAAATCAGAAAGGTAGAATTGCAAAATGCTGTTGAAAATAAAGTACCAATTATTGCGTTAACGGCCAATACATTAGATAACGACCGCAAGAAATGTATGGAAGTTGGTATGAATGAATATTTATCTAAACCTTTTACTGCCAATCAATTAATTGAAAAAATACAACAATTTATTCAGCCCGAATAAAAAAGAATGGAAATAGATCTGGACATTAGAAGTGAATCGTTTTCAGACAACGAAAGAGAGCTGGATAAAAAACTCAGGCCTTTACAATTTAACGATTTTAGTGGTCAGCAACAGATTGTTGAAAACCTTAAAATTTTTGTGAAAGCGGCTAAAATGAGAGGCGAATCACTCGACCACGTCTTGTTACACGGACCTCCGGGATTAGGAAAAACCACACTTTCAAATATTATTGCCAACGAATTAGGTGTTGGTATTAAAATAACATCGGGACCGGTTTTGGATAAACCTGGCGATTTGGCCGGTTTATTAACCAACCTCGAAGAAAGCGATGTTCTTTTTATCGACGAAATTCATCGCCTCTCTCCTATTGTCGAAGAATATTTGTATTCAGCAATGGAAGATTTCCGGATCGATATTATGATTGACAAAGGACCAAGTGCACGTTCGGTTCAATTGGAATTAAATCCGTTTACATTAATTGGTGCTACCACCCGATCGGGATTATTAACTTCTCCGCTGAGGGCCAGATTTGGCATTAATTCGCATTTAGAATATTACGATATAAAAGTACTCACCGGGATTGTTAAACGTTCTGCAGGCATACTTAAAGTTGAAATTACAGACGATGCCGCCGGCGAAATTGCTTCAAGAAGCCGGGGAACACCACGAATTGTAAATTCACTTTTACGCCGCGTTCGCGATTTTGCCCAGGTTAAAGGCGATGGAAATATTGATATGGCCATTACAAAACACGCGCTGCAAGCACTAAATATCGATACACACGGTTTAGATGAAATGGATAATCGTATACTTTCATGTATTATCGATAAATTTAAAGGCGGACCGGTTGGAATTACTACCATTGCAACGGCAGTTGGTGAAGACAGCGGAACCATTGAAGAAGTGTACGAACCCTTTTTAATAAAAGAAGGTTTTATTAAACGAACTCCACGCGGACGAGAAGTTACCGATTTGGCTTACACGCATTTAGGAAAAACAAGATTTGGCGACACTCCCCTTTTATTCTGAAGGAACCAGTTTAATTTCGAATAACTGAGGCCACAATTTTCCGGTCACAAATAAACGGTCGTTTGCTGAATCATAAGCTATTCCATTCATGTAATTTATGGTGTCGCGGTTATTTTTGTACATGTCGACAATTCCTTTGCAATTAATTTCAGCTAAAATTTTACCAGTTTTTTCATCAATCTGAACAATAATTTCGGTGGTATAAATGTTGGCATAAATAATTCCATCGATGTATTCCAATTCGTTCAAATAGTATATAATATCTTTATTATTAGCTACTTGTAAAGTTTTTACTATCGAAAAATCGTTTGGATCTAACCAGGTTAAAATGTGGCTTCCATCGCTCATTATTAAATTTGTTCCGTCGTTGGTAAGTCCCCACCCTTCTTTTGTTGAACTATTAATTTGAAAACTGTCGATTAGTGCAAAATCTTCGCGATTATAAACAAAACCTTTTTCAGAATGGTAAGTCAGCTGATAAATTTTATCGTTTAAAACTGTAATTCCTTCACCAAAATATTTTTCGTCTAGTTCGCGCGATTGCAGTGTTTTTCCACTGGTCACATTTACTTTATACAAACCCGATGTTCCGTACTCGCCGGTTCCTTCATAAAAAACTCCCTTGTAATATTCGAGGCCTTGTGTATAATGTTTTTTTGAATGCGGATAATGATTTATAACCTGGTAATTGTAGATTTTTGTTTCGCTGTCGGAAACCGTTTTTATAGTTTGTGTTCGGGTGTTTTTTACACTATCTGTTTTTATGGCTTCAACTCTAAAATTACTGTTTCCGAGCGTGTTAATATTAATTCCTTCAACCGTAAAATCCAGGTCTTTACTTTCTTTTAAAAGCTGATTTTTATAGTAAACTTTTATGTTTTCAATCTCACCGTTTTTGAGTTTGGTTTGTACGTTTACTGCAACTTTATCGCCTAAAACGTAGGTTGATTTTTTAGGCTGAATTGTAATTGTACTTACCGGTTTACGCGAACGTTTTGGCGTATTCGAGCACGAAAAGGAAGTGATAAAAAGACTGAATATCAATACCAGAGGAAAAGCAATTCGTTTCATTTTATTTTAAATTGAATAAAGACAAAAGATTTTTGTCTCAATTGTTACCTGTTTTTACATTTTTCGCTTTCAAAGATAAAACTTTCTACTCTCTGTTAACAAAGCTTGAATATTTTTGAGTTTATCAAAAGTAAATGATTATATCTTTGCTAAAAATATTTTTGATTGAATCCATTTAAAAAATTAGCAAGCGACACGGCCATTTACGGGATGAGCAGTATTATTGGCCGCACACTAAATTGGTTTTTAATGCCCTTTTACGTTGGCATTTTTGCACCTGAGGTTTATGGAATTGTTACCAACCTTTATTCGTTTGTTGCCTTTTTTATGGTGTTTTTAACCTACGGAATGGAAACCGGATTTTTTAGGTTCGCTTCAAAAAGTACAAATCCCGAAAAAGTATATTCCACTTCGCTCATTTCCTTGTTTTCTACTTCGTTTATTTTTATAGTTTTAGTTGCACTTTTAAAAACCAATTTGGCCGAACTCATAAATTATCCCGATCATCCGGAATACATTTTTTGGCTGGCAATCATCCTTGGAATCGATGCAATAACCGCCATCCCTTTTGCACGTTTGAGAATAAAAAACAGACCCATAAAATTTGCATTTTTAAAGTTTGTCAACATCGGTGCAAACATCGCTTTTAATCTGTTTTTTTTACTGCTTTGTCCTACACTGGCCGAAAATCCCGACTCTTTTGTGCATACAATTTATTCGACTGATATTGGTGTTGGTTATGTTTTTATTTCCAATCTTTTAGCCTCGTTCGTTACACTAATTATGCTGATTCCGGATATGATTAAAATATCTTTTCAGTTCGATAAAGTATTGTTAACGAAAATGTTAAGTTACTCTTTTCCTATTTTAGTGGTTGGTTTAGCCGGAGTTGCCAATCAACACATAGATAAAATTCTTATTCCGTTTTTACTTCCCGAAGATCACAATCCGATGGAACAACTTGGAATTTATGGTGCCGGAGTAAAAATTGCAGTTTTAATGAACATGTTTATTCAAGCATTCAGATATGCGTTCGAACCTTTCTTTTTTTCGCAGGCAGAAGGAAAAGATGATAAAAAAATGCACGCCACCATCATGAAATATTTTGTGATTTTTGGTTTACTTATTTTTTTAGGAATGGTATTTTATATCGATGTTTTAAGGTTATTAGATTGGAATCCAAAGTATTACGAAGGTTTTTCGATTGTTCCGATTATTTTACTGGCCAATTTATTTTTCGGAATTTATTTTGCCCTTTCGATGTGGTATAAATTAACCGACATGACACGTTTTGGTGCGTACATTGCAGTCGGCGGATCGATACTGACCATTTCGTTAAACTTCCTGTTAATACCGGTTTTCGGATACAAAGGTTCTGCTTATACTATTCTTGTTTGTTTCTTCGGAATGATGGTTGTATCCTATTTTCTGGGGCAAAAATATTATCCCATTCCATACAACTTAAAACGGATTTCGAGCTACTTTCTTATTGCCGGAATGCTGTTTGTAATTTCAATTTTTACCAGCACTTTAACACCCGTTTTAGAATATACTGTTCATACCATTTTGTTAGCCGTATTTTTAAGTGCTGTGGTGTTATTCGAAAAAAATGAGTTAAAAAGCTTATTTAAAATCAATAAAAAGAAATAAGTATCAAAAAGTATTAATTTTGTAAGATGAATGATTTAAAAGGAAAGGTTATTGCAGTTGCAAGCGACCACGCCGGGTTTGCGAAAAAACAGGTTATTCTAAAGTATTTTAAAGAAAAAGGAATCGAATACAAAGATTTTGGTTGTTACTCCGAAGAAAGTGTTGATTATCCGTTATTTGCGCATTTAATTGGAAATGCAATTGATAATGGCGAATATAAAATAGGTATCACGTTTTGTGGCAGCGGACAAGGAATAAGTATAGCGGCCAACAAACATCAGAATGTGCGATCGGCAACCTGTTGGAGTACCGAAATTGCAGCTTTGGCAAAACAACACAACAATGCAAATATTTGTGCAATTCCAGGAAGATTTGTTACTGATGAAGAAGCAATTGCAATTGTCGATGCTTTTTTAAACGCTGAGTTTGAAGGTGGCCGACATGCGCGAAGAATAGAACAAATTCCGATAAAATAAGAAATGCTAAAAACGAAAGACATATTTCTTGAAGAATCTAAAATTGCTTTTGATCTGAATCATCGGAAAACACTTAATTTTAATATTTCGAAATACGATGAAGCAGTAAAAAAAGGGAAACTTCGCTACAGAAATATGGATTTAGCCAAACAACAAGGCTCTTATTTGAAAGAAAAAGTAGTTGCTAATTTGGCTGAAAACCTCGTTGAATTTGAAAAAAATGCTATAAAAAACGGAATTGATGTTATTTGGGCGCGCGATGGAAACGAAGCTGTTGCAGAAATAATAAAGGTTTTAAATGTGTCGGATGCGCATTTGTTGGTGAAAAGTAAATCGATGATTTCGGAAGAGATTGAGTTAAATGAAAATCTCGAAAGAACAGGCTTTGAACCAGTTGAAACCGATTTGGGCGAATTTATTGTTCAGGTAGCCGGCGAAAAACCTTACCACATTTTAACGCCGGCCATGCACAAATCGAAAGAAGATGTTGCCGATCTTTTTACCAAAGAATTTGAAACACCACCCAATTCAAGTCCGGAATTTTTAACACTTTTTGTTCGCAAAATTTTACGCGAAAAATTTGTTAGCGCAGATATTGGAGTTACCGGAGCTAATTTTTTGGTGGCCGATGTTGGGGGAGTGGCTTTAACCGAAAACGAGGGCAATGGATTGATGTCTGTTTCTTTTCCAAAAGTGCACATTGTAATTTCAGGAATAGAAAAAATAATTCCTTCAATCGATAATTTGCAACTCATGTTTCCTTTGCTTTCGGCATTGGGAACCGGTCAGCAGGTAACGGTTTACAATTCGTTGTTAAGTGGCCCTAAAAGGAAGAACGAAACCAATGGTCCCGAAAAAATGGTTGTGGTTTTGCTCGACAACAAACGCTCCAAAATTGCCAACGAAAAAGAACATTACAAAGCTTTAAAATGCATTCGTTGTGGTGCCTGTTTAAACGCTTGCCCGATCTACAAAAATGTTGGAGGATACACGTTTAATACTACTTACAGCGGACCAATAGGTTCGGTGATTACACCATTTTTCAGAGGTTTTGATCAATTTAATCACCTGAGTTTTGCCTGTACCGTTTGTGGTGCCTGCTCCGAAGTTTGTCCGGTTAAAATTTCTTTGCACGATTTATTATTGCTGAACCGTGCAAAAAGCGTAGAAGAAAATCAAAGTGAATTCAGCTGGAACATTGGAATGAAAGCTTACGAATGGGCTTTTTCAAAAAGAAAAAATCTGGATATTGTTGGCGGGAATGTTAAAAACAAACTCGCAAAAATCAATAAAAATGTTATTGGCGAAAAAAAGGAGTTTCCTGCTTTTTCACAAAATTCATTTAGTAAGAACTGGAAGTTAAATTTAAAATAATCAGCATGTTATCAAACACTTGTAAGTACGCATTAAGGGCATTGATTTATCTTGGAAAATTCTCTGAAGAGGACAAAAGAATTGGTATTAAAAAGATTTCGAAAGATCTTAATTTATCCTCTCCTTTTTTGGGTAAAATTTTGCAAAATCTGGTAAAACAAAAGCTTTTGGTTTCAACCAAAGGACCAAACGGTGGATTTGCTTTGGGTAAAAACCCTGAAGACGTAACACTTTGGGACATCGTAATTAAAGTAGATGGCGAAGAGTTTTTCACCAATTGTTTAATCAGTTTGCAGCCGTGTATTACCCACGATCCGTCAAAACCTTTGTGTCCGGTTCATTCACAGTACGACAAACTTCGCGGAGAAATTACTGCTTTTTACAAGGAAACAACCTTAGAAATTATCAGTAAGGATATTGATAAGTTTGAAAATTTGGTGAAGCTTTAAAAGAGCACTTCCCATTTTTTTTCTGATACAAAAAAGTAGTAAAAAAGAGTTGCAAATGCGATTCCACCTGCATTGGCAATAAAGTCGTGAATGTCGCTGCTGCGTGATGAAGAAAACGTATGTTGGATAAATTCCAGCGATGCGCCAAATGCGATAGAAAGCAGCGGTGCCAGCAGGTAATATTTTGTTTTGAGTATTTTAAAGGGTTTAAAAAGTAAAATACAGAGTCCGAAAAAAAGCGCAAAATGAACCATTTTGTCGAAATGAGGAATTCTAAAAAATGTTTTGACGGGTAAATTGCTTGCCGGAATAAAAAGTCCGTAACAAATTAATGCCAGCCATAATATGGGTTTCCAAAAAATTTTGATCTTCATTTTTAATAGCTTTCAGGGTAAACGAAATTCGTTTTTTAAAATTGTTTACTAGCCGGCAAGATAGATGTTTTTGGCGAAAGAGCGATGTTGATTTTCCAGAGAAAGTATAAAAGATAATAATGTCAGGTATTTACATTCATATTCCTTTTTGTCGTCAAAAATGTTACTATTGCGATTTTTACAAAACAGTAAATACCACCTTAACCCAACCTTTTATTCAAGCTTTAAAAGCAGAAATAGTACAGCGTAAAAGCTATTTAAAAAGCGAAACAATAGAAACCATTTATTTTGGTGGTGGAACACCTTCGGTTTTAACAGAAATAGAGCTGAACGAAATTCTTGAGTTTTTGCAACACGAATTTCAAATTTCCGAAAGCGTTGAAATTACTTTCGAAGCCAACCCCGACGATTTAACTTCCGATTATTTAAAACGTATAAAAAATGCGGGTGTCAACCGGTTGAGTATTGGAGTTCAGTCGTTTAATAACGAACTCTTAAAAAAGATGAACCGCAGACACGATGCAAATCAAACCGTTGATTGTGTTGAAAATGCAGTTAAAACAGGTATAAACAATATCAGTGTCGACTTGATTTATGGTTTGCCCGGATTGGCCCAAAACGACTGGAAAGCAAGTTTACAACAGGTTTTTCAACTGCCGGTTCAACATTTATCGGCCTATCATTTAACCTACCACGAAGGTACAGCGTTTTACACCTGGCTCAAAAAAGGAACGCTCAAAGAATTAAAAGAATCGGAAAGTATAATCCAGTTTGAAACACTTGTTGAAGCAACACAAAAACATGGCTTCGAACAATACGAAATATCGAATTTTGCCGTCGATAAAATTTATTCGAAACACAACACATCGTATTGGATGGGGAAAGAATATTTGGGTCTTGGTCCATCGGCGCACTCATTTAACGGCAGTTCCAGGAGATGGAATATAACGCATGTCGAAAGTTATATCAAAGCCTTAAAAAGCGACCAAAGTTATTTTGAAGAAGAAATTTTAAGCGAAAATGAAAAATACAACGAATATATTTTAACACGTATCCGCACCATTTGGGGCGTTTCTGTTGTCGATATTCAACAGAAATTTGGAGCGGAAAGGGCAGATTATTTTCTAAAAAATATTAAGAAATACACCGACACCAAATTAGTAATCGAAAAAAAACAGCTTTATACCATCACCCAAAAGGGATTGTTTGTTTCCGACGAAATTATGACTGATTTAATGATTATATAATTGTTATTCAGTAAGTTAAATTTAGAAATTGAATTATTAAATAAATATAAATATCACCGCAGTATCTTAGATTTTACATATATTGCGAATCTTTTTTTAAAACTGAAGTTGAATGCAGGTTAAAATTGTAAATAAATCGAAAAACGAATTGCCGGCTTATAGTACCGAAATGTCGGCAGGAATGGATTTACGGGCCGATTTAAAAGAGCCAATCGTATTAAAACCGTTGGAAAGAACATTAGTACCAACCGGATTGTTTATTGAACTGCCCAAAGGTTTTGAGGCACAAATTCGACCAAGAAGTGGTTTGGCATTAAAAAAAGGAATTACCGTTTTAAACACGCCGGGAACAATCGATGCAGATTATCGCGGAGAGATTAGAATTATATTAATTAATCTTTCGCAGGAAAATTTCGTTATAGAAAACGGCGAGCGAATTTGCCAAATGGTAATTGCTGCTCACGAAACGGTAAAATGGAATTTGGTTGAAATGCTCGAAGATACCGCCAGGGGAGCAGGTGGCTTTGGTCATACCGGGAAAAAATAGAACATTTTAACCGGAACTTGCAGATAGAAAAGGAGTAAAATCTCCCGAAAAACAGGGGAGGAGTTGTTAAGAATTTAATGATGAAAAAAATAATAAAGGGAGTTAGTATTGTTGCAATTCTGATTGCTGTTGTTTCTTGTTCGGGAACAAAAAAAATAACCGAGCAGGAAATTGTTAATGCGGCAGTTGTAAAAGTGGAAGACGAATTGGGCGAGCAAAAACAAAAAGAATTTGAGTATTTATTTGTTGAAGCTTTAAAACAAAAGATGTTTGGAAACGGGCAAAAAGCCATTCAATTATTATCGAACTGTTTGCAAATCGATCCGAATTCGTCGGCAGCCATGTACGAACTGGCAAACATTCATGCAGCCAACAACGATTTAACAAGTGCATCGCTTTTACTCGAAAAAGCAATCAGTATCAATCCCGAAAACAAGTGGTACAAAGACCTGCTGGCACAAATTTATCAGCATCAGAATAAGTTTTCCGAAGCTGCCGATATTTATTCAGAGCTATTGGAAAACGATCCTGAAAATCTCGAGCTGTTGTACACAAAAGCCATTTTATTGTCGAATGCAAAACGTTTTGATGAAGCGATTGAAACGTACAATGCAATGGAAAAAGAAGCTGGTATAAACGAACAGATTTCGGTAGCTAAACAACAATTGTATGTTCGCACCGGAGACGTCGACGATGCTTTTGCAGAAATTAATAAGCTCATTGAATATGCTCCCGACGAGTCGAAATATTATGGTTTATTGGCCGATTTATACCTCGCCGATGGCAACAAAATAAAAGCCTTCGAAAACTACAATAAGATTTTGGAAATGGATCCTGACAATGGTTTTGTGCATTTCTCGCTGGCCAACTTTTATTTGTCGGAGGGTAATTTGGAGCGTTCGTATCAAGAAACAAAAAAGGGATTCTCGAACGATAATGTTGACATTCAAAACAAATTACAGTTGTATATGATGTTGACGTCGAGCCGCGAAAAATCAAAAATTACGGAGGAAAAAGAAGCAGAATTAATTCAGATTTTATTGGAAAAACACCCCGACGAATTTTTGGTTTATACCGTTTATGCTGAAAGTTTATTAAAAAAGCAAAAACTTCAGGAGGCAAGAGTTGCACTTTTAAAAGCGCTGGAAATAGAACAGGGTGATTATATGATTTGGGAACGCATGTTGTTTATCGACAACGATTTGCAAGATTGGGATAGTCTGGAAAAACATAGTAAAGAAGTAATGGAACTTTTTCCAAATCAGGCACAAGGATATTTTTTAAATGCAATTGCCTGTATTCAGTTGGAAAAATATACAGAAACCGTTGCTGTTACCGACGAAGGATTGGATTATGTAATCGAAAATCCACAGCTGCACGGACAGTTTTTAATGTTAAAAGGAGAAGCGGTTTACAAACAAAACAAAAAAGCGGAAGCATTTAAATTGTTTGACGAAGCACTTAAACTCGATCCTGAAAACTATATCGCGCTAAATAATTATGCCTATTATTTGTCGTTAGATGGTGGCGATTTAAGCAAAGCAGAACGCATGAGCGGAAGTGTTGTTGAGCGTTTTCCGAACAATGCAACTTACTTAGATACACATGCATGGGTTTTGTTTAAAAAAGGCGAATACACGCTGGCAAAATTCTACATGGAAACAGCGCTGAAAAATGGTGGCGACGAAAATTCCACTCTCCTCGAACATTACGGCGATATTTTGTTTATGCTGAAAAAGCCAGGGGAAGCGAAAACCTACTGGTTGAAAGCCAAAGACATTGGAGGTAATTCCGAAGTCTTGTTACGAAAAATTAAGGAAGAAAAATACATTGAAGAATAGCAAATGACCGGTTTTCGAATTTCTAAATTTCCTGTAATACTCGTTTTATTCGCCACCTTTTGGTTGTCGTCGTGCAAAACAGCACGCGATTTACCCACGGTAGAAGCCAAACCGATCAGTGCATCGAAACTGTTGAAAAAAGTAGAACAGAACGCGTTTGAATACAAATATTTTTCGATCAAACGAATTAATTGTCAGTTCTCGAACAACGATTCAAAAGCCAACTTCATTATCAATCTCAAGGCACTAAAAGACGAAAAAATTCTGGTGTCGATCAGCAAATTAAAAATACCAGTTGGCCGGGTTTTGTTAACTCCCGACAGTGTTATTTATGTGAATTACATCGACCGTAATTATTTTATGGATGATTATTCTTACCTCAGTAATTTTCTGAATATCGACCTCGATTTTGCCACCATTCAATCGATTTTGGCCAACAATGCTTTTTCTTATAGGAACGATCCGAAAAACAAAGATTTTAAAACGTTCGACTCTTTTATAGAAGATGGAATGTATGTGCTGCAATCGGAAAAAACAAAGAAAATATTTAAGCTGGAAGAAAAAAGTCAAACCGAAAAAATTAAACGTCGGATGAAACGTTTAGACGACAATGCACTGATTCTTCAGAAAATGTATTTTAACCCGGTAAATTTCGCCTTAACACAACTCATCATCAACGACAAAACCAACCACCGTGTGATGAACATGAGTTTTGATGATTTTGTCAGCCTTGAAAACAAAGATTATCCCGGACAAATCGAAATGGATTTTAGCACCGAAGAAAACGAGGTTAAACTAAAAATAAGAATGAGTGGTTTTTCTACCGATAAAATAACATCATTCAACATAAAAATTCCTGAAAAATACGATCAGATCAGCGTAGATTAGCAACTTATCCATTACTTTAGTAATTCTTTTAAAAAGCTTTTCGGATGAGAATTCTGGTTTTTACTTTGCTCTTTACCGTTCTCGCCTCAATTGGTTTTGCGCAGTCGATTTCTGATTTACAACAGAAAAAACAAGACGCTGCACAGGCAATTGAATATACTACCCGTTTGCTCCAACAAGTTCAACAAAACGAACGCTCTTCGCTTAGCCGGCTCCGCCTGATCAACACGCAAATTGAAGAAAGAAATACCATTCTTTCGAGCATCAATAACGAAATAAAAGTTTACCAGGAATTTGTCGATAACAATTCTATGGTGATAAAAATGTTAAACGAAGATGTAAAAAAAATAAAAGAAGAATATGCACAACTGATTCGAATCGCCTACCGAAACAGGAATTTGAACGACAGAATTTTGTTTTTGCTTTCTGCGGAAAGTGTAAATCAGGCCTACCGCAGATTTTTATACATGAAAAGATATACAAGTTACCGCCAAAACCAGGCCGAAATTATTGCTTCTATTCAGGAAGTTTTACAAAAACAGAGCGAAAAACTGGAGCAACAAAAAAAAATTAAACAGCAATTAATCGACCAAACACGTGTTGAATCGGAGCGACTAAAAACCGAAAAAGCACAACAAAATTCGGAATATAAAAAACTTCAAAAGCAGCAACGAACTTTGCGTCAGAAATTAAGAGAGCAGCAACGCGTAGAACGGCAGTTAGAACGCGAAATTCAGCAAATTATCGAAGAGGAAGCAAGAAGAAACCGCGAGGCTGGTGAAGCGGGCTTTGCTTTAACTCCCGAACAAAAACTGGCGGGCGATAAATTCGAAGAAAACAAAAGTAAATTACCCTGGCCAGTTGAACGTGGAATTATAACCGAACACTTTGGAGTACATCGTCATCCGGTGCTTACCAATGTGGAAATAAAAAACAACGGAATTGATATTGCAACCGAAATTGGTGCAAAAGTCCGGGCCATTTTTAATGGCGAAGTAAGCCGGGTTTTTGGTATTTCGGGAGGAAACACTGCTGTTATAATCAGGCACGGGAACTATTTGAGTGTGTACTCTAATTTGCGCGAAGTAGTAGTTAAAAAAGGCGATAAAGTGACCACAAAACAAAACATCGGAACGGTGTATTTCGATAAAGACGATGGCAGCAAATCGATCCTGAAATTTCAGATATGGCACGAAAACCAAAAGCTCAATCCCGAAAGCTGGATTGGACGATAATTACTTTGAAACCACATAGTACATGGCCGTGGTAAAAAAGTTGCGTAACCACGGAATGGCAGTGATCAAAGCAATTTGTTTTCGTGGTTTTAAACCAAACTTGGTTTCGTAATTCGGGTTGATAAAATAAAAAATGCGCTTGTTTATTTTGTAGTTCTCTTGTTTTAAAATACGTTCAAAACGTTCGATCGAAATACCGGTTTCTTTTATTTCTACTAATCCTTTAATTTTACTTTCGGTTTCGCCAAAAGCCCTTAAAATTGCTGTGTAAACTCCCGTTGGAAACAAGTGAAAATAGGGGAATTTAGATAGGTATTTATGGTTGCAAATTTGCTGATGACCACCAAACGGATTTTGCCAGGGCGGAAAACCAAGAAAAAATTTCCCGTCTTCTTTTAAAAATTCTTTTACAAAACTCATAAATTTTTCCTGGTTCGGAATGTGTTCAATTACATCGCGCATGATAATAATATCGTACTTTTTATCCGAAGGTTTTACCTTGTAAATATCTTCACAAATTAATTCCAGATTGGCCCTGTTTTTATGATCCTGATAAAACTCTTTGGCCAACTCTATGCGGTTGCAGGCAATGTCGATTCCCGTAACACGGCAACCCAGATCAACAAAAGGAAGTAAATTTCCGGCTTCGGCACACCCAATTTCCAAAACGCTTGTATTTGCGTCGATTTTTAAAAATTCGGACAGAAGCGGAACCACAAATTTCCCGGTGGTTTTTCCCTGTTCGTTAAAATAACGTAGTTTATCTGTGTGGCGTTCCTGCATAGAAATCTAATTTGGCTGCAATATAAAAAAATTCAAATCCTGCTTTTTAACCGACCGTGTTTTTCGAGTCGATTTTATTTACTTTTTTCAAAATCTCCATTAAAATCGGATTTTCTGTTGAAGCATTTCTCATTTCTTCTTTTCGTACTCCAAATTTTGTGTCGAGACGACCAAGGATCAACGAAAAAATAATAAACAGTATCATTACAACAGGGTAAGTAATAATTTTGTTCTCGTCTAAAAAATGGCGGATTGTTTCATCCTTCAAATCGTTTAAAAAGATAAAAGCAATCATGATAAAACTAAAATAACCGATATACATTCGTGCCCTGTCGATGTAAATTTTCCAACGAACAAGGGCTTTTTTGTTGAGGTGGATTCCAAATATTTTCATAATGTTTAATTATTAAGCGGTTAAAATACTGCTATTATTTCTTAAAACGGAAGATGTAAAATAAAGGTAAATAAGCATTTTTAACTTCTGTCTTCTGTCTTGCAACTTCAAGCTAAATATCAACGCAATATTATTTATCGTATTTCCAATCTATCGTTGTTTATTTTAATTGAAGTTCCATTTTAAACTGGCGTAGAAAATGATCGAGCCCGACATGTTTTAAAAAGGCCAGTGTTTCTTTTTGATCTCCGTCTACATTAATTACAGAAAGTCCGTTCGGGCACATTTCCGACAAATAGCGAAAAAGTGCACTGCCAATTCCTTGTCGCCGGTAATCGGGATTTACGGCAAACTGAGCCACTCTTCCGGTTTTGGGTATCAACGAAGCAAAACAAACTAAAGTGTTGTTTGTGTAGCCGCAAAACGTTTCGTAAGTACCCGATTGAATCACGCTTAAATTATCGTGTTGCCAGCTCGCCTGCCAGTTTTTAAAATCGGAGAGATCCAAAATTATTTTGTTTTCAGCTTTTTTGAATTCAACTACCTGGTTATAACTTCCGACTTCAACATTTCCATTAAAACATTCAAGATTTACAACTTTCTTAAATCCACAGTTTAAATAAGATTTTATGGCTGCAATGTTTTGTTCCATCACCTCGAGAACCACTTTTTGAACGCCTACTTCTTTTAATTTTGGAAGTATAAAATCGTACATTTTTACCGCCGATTTTTTTCCACGGAATTCGGGAACAACTCCGGTTCCTGCATTGTAAGCAACTTTTCCGCCAATAATTTCACGCACGGCATGAAGCATAAATCCTTGCGCTTTGTCGTTTGTAAAAATACCAACCGACATTTCGGGTTGGATGTCTTCAGCCTTTATTTTTTCTGCTAATATTTCGGGGGTGATTTCAATTTTCACAAAATAATCGGCAAACGCTCGATTAAACAAATGGCTCAGTTCAGGAATAGAAATTTCGTCTAGCGTTCGAATTTGTATCATTTTTGGTTGTAGGTAATTGTATAGTTGCCGGGCGAAAAGCAGGGAATAAAAAAACCGGCACACAACCGGTTTTAATATCAAAGCAATTTTAAAGATTTGCTACCCTTCGTAAACTTGGAATGTCAAGAAATTTAATTTTTCTTCCTTGCAATTCAATTAGTTTATCTTGTTTAAATTCTGAAAGTAAGCGAATTACCGATTCGGTTGCAGTGCCCACCATATTTGCCAGCTCTTCTCGTGTTAACGAAATTTGCAAGGTATTTTGGTTGTCTAAATCGAAATTATCTTTTAAAAGAAGCAGTACTTCTGCCAATCTTTCGCGAACTGTTTTTTGTGCGATGTCGGTAATATAATCGTTGGCAACGCGCAATTCTCCACAAACAATTTGTAACATGTGGTGCGAAAACTGCCAGTTACTTTCAATTAAAAACAAAAGTGTTTGATAAGGAATATGACACAAAACTGCCTCGTCGATTACTTTTGCAGCGGTGCAGGCCAGTTCCTGGCTTAACAACGAACGGTAGGCAATTATTTCGCCCTTTTTTGCAAAACGAATAATCTGTTCTTTTCCGTCGATACCGGTTTTGTACACCTTAATAATTCCTTTGGTAACACAAAAAAATCCGGTAAGCCGGCTTCCTTCGCGATAAATAATTGTTCCCTTTTTATACAACGAACAGGTTTTTTCGTAATTCAATCGATTAAATTCGTCCTCCTTCAACTTTTTGAAAAGCTGAAATCCACTCAAATTTGTTTCTTCATCTGTAGGCCTTTTAATTGCACTTCTCATTTTATTCGTCTAAATTTTAAATCTCAAATTGAAAAACTAAATATACAATTTCGTGTCAGATTTAGAAAACTATTTATATAGATAGTTAGATGTTGTATATTTGCGGTGTAAAATAAATGAAAACAATTTAATTCTTAGATATTATGAAACATACTATTGACATGGCCTGGACCGATAAAGTTGCTTTTGAAGGCGAAGTTGACGGACATAAACTGATTGTGGATGCTCCGGTTGAAGGTGGAGGAAGCGATTTGGGTATGCGTCCGAAAAAATTAATGCTAAATGCACTGGCCGGTTGTACCGGTGTTGATGTTATAATGATTCTCAAAAAAATGAAAGTAGTTCCCGATGCGTTTAACGTAATTGTGGAAGCAAACGTCACCGAAGATCATCCAAAACATTACAATAAAGTAAAAGTAATTTATCAGTTTAAGGGGAAAGACCTGCCAATGGCCAAATTGGAAAAAGCAGTTAAACTTTCGGAAACAACTTACTGTGGAGTGAGCGCTGTTTACAAACACGCAATGGAAATGGAATCTGAAATCAGAATTGTGGAATAAAAAATTTCACTTATAAATAGAAAAGCAAGCTGTGTATAATGGTTTGCTTTTTTATTTATAATTGTGCTGAAAACCAAATAAATAAAGCACAGTAAAGCACAAGGAAAATGGTAAAAGATACAATTAATTTGTTCGTTTTTCTGCTTAAACGACATGGTTAAATTGAACAAAACCGATGATTTTTTGTAGCTTTAAAACGATATGGAAAAGGTTATTCATAAAGCATCTCAACGTGGAAGCGCAGACCACGGTTGGTTAAAGGCAACCCACTCTTTTAGTTTTGCGAATTATTTCGACAGCGAAAAAGTTCATTTCGGTAAACTTCGTGTTTTAAACGACGATGAAATTGCACCCGGAAAAGGCTTTGATTTACACCCGCATCAGGATATGGAAATCATTACCATTCCACTTTCAGGATCGCTACGTCATGGCGATAACATGGGAAACGAAGAGATAATTTCGGTTGGAGATGTTCAGGTGATGTCGGCAGGTTCGGGAATCTGGCATTCAGAATTTAACGCCTCCGATATTCTGCTGCTCAAACTTTTTCAGATCTGGATTTTTACCGATAAAAAAGGATACAAACCTCGTTACGATCAAAAAACGTTTTCGTTAGAAGAAAGCATCAACAACTGGCAATTACTGGTTTCGCCAAAAGGACAGAATGATTCACTCTCGATTCATCAGGAAGCTTTTATTTCGCAAATAAACACACAAGACTTACAACGTACCAATTACCAGTTGAACAAACAGGGAAATGGTGTTTATTTTATGCTGGTGAATGGAGAAGCCGAAATTGATGGCGAGAATTTAAGAGACAGAGATGCTTTGGGTGTTTTCGGTTTTTACGAACCGCTTGAAATTCATTTTCTCGAAGATTCGAAATTATTGGCCATCGAAATCCCGATGCGATAATATTTAGTACCACCAAGCCGCTTTTTTTGTAACTTCGATTTTGGAATCATTTTTCTAAAATCATGATAAAATCTATAAATCCAACTTCAGGAGAAACCGTCCTCACCTATAAAGCACATTCAGAACAAGGAATTGAAAAAATCATCAATTCAATCGATAAATCCTGGCACCACTGGCGGAACACGTCTTTTAGCCACCGCAGTGGATTAATGCAAAATCTTTCGAGTTTATTAAGAAGCAAAAAAGAAACGCTGGCTCAACTGATGGCGCTCGAAATGGGAAAAGTAAAAAAAGAAGGAATCGCCGAAATCGAAAAATGCGCCTGGGTTTGCGATTATTATGCACAAAATGCTGAAATGTTTTTAGAAAACGAAAGGATAGAAACCGAGGCTACCAAAGCGTTTATTTCGCATCAGCCGCTCGGAACAGTTTTGGCGGTTATGCCGTGGAATTTTCCGTTTTGGCAGGTTTTTCGTTTTGCTGCACCGGCTTTAATGGGCGGTAATGCTGCCGTTTTAAAACACGCAAGTAATGTGCCCGGATGTGCCATCGCAATCGAAGAATTGTTTCGCGAAGCCGGTTTTCCAGAGAACATTTTCCGGACCTTGTTAATTGGCAGCGAATTGGTTAAAAAAGTCATTCAACATCCTGCCGTAAAAGCAGTAACATTAACCGGGAGTACACCTGCCGGAAAAAGCGTGGCAGCCATTGCTGGCGGCGAATTGAAAAAATGTGTGTTGGAACTTGGGGGCAGCGATCCCTACCTCATTCTGAAAGATGCCAATTTAAAAGATGCAGCAAAAAAGTCGGCTGCCGGACGCCTTTTAAATGCCGGGCAGAGTTGCATCGGTGCAAAACGTTTTATTGTTGTGGAAGATGTTTATGCCGAATTCCTGGAATACTTTACCATCGAAATGAACAAAGCTCATTTTGGCGATCCTTTTGATCCTGAAGTTACAATGGGACCGATGGCCCGAACTAATTTGCGCGATGAGCTTCATCAACAAGTGCTCGATTCGGTTAAAAAAGGAGCAGAAGTAATTCTTGGAGGTGAGATACCGTTGTTGAACGGCGCTTTTTATCCACCCACAATCCTTGAAAATGTGCAGCCCGGAATGCCAGCTTACGACGAGGAAATGTTTGGTCCGGTTGCCGCAGTTATTCGTGTGAAAGACGAAAAGGAAGCAATTCACGTGGCCAACGACACCGTTTTCGGATTAGGTGCTGCTGTTTTTACGCAGAACCTGAAAGAGGGAGAAATTATTGCTGAAATGCAGGTAGATGCAGGATGTTGTTTTGTCAACGATTTTGTAAAATCAGATCCGCGTTTGCCATTTGGCGGAATTAAAGAAAGTGGTTTCGGACGAGAACTTTCATCGAATGGAATTAAAGAATTTATGAACATTAAAACCGTTGTTGTAAAATAGGATTTGAATTTTAACTAAACCAGAACTAAACTGACATGAAAACTAAACTTTTACTTTTTTGTAGTGTACTTTTTTTAGTGCTGCAAATCTCCTGTGTCTCGGTTTAAATGATCGAACGCGAAATTCAGTTTAATAACGATTGGAAATTTAGACGGGCGGATTTTACCCGAACTGAACAAAATAATTTCGATGACTCGGATTGGCGGGTTTTAGATCTTCCTGAAAAAGAAGGTGTAAAACAAATCGGGCCATTTTCCGAAGAGAGTGCAGGCCGTTGGAAACGGATATCCTAAAGACATGAAAAGTTTTCAGCAGCCCAATGTAAATACTTTCAAAGGTCGTTGCCAGTTAATTGTTTGGTCGTGCGAAGAAGGCGATCAAATTTTTATTACCGCCAAATCTGCCGGACTGGAAACAGCAACTTGTACCGTATTATTGAACTCGAATGCGAAGAGGTTTTCTTTGTTTTTAAATCAGAAAACCTCATTTTAGCAACTAAATACAAATTTTATGAAGCAGAGATTTTTTTTATTCATTGTAGCAATCACTTCTTTAATCATGAATTCATGCCATCAGAAAAAGCAGGCCGATCTTATTATAATTAATGCAACCGTTTATACTGTTGATCCGGCTTTTTCGAAAGTCGAAAGTTTTGCGGTTATCGATGGAAAAATTGTTTCAACCGGCACTTCAGAAGAAATTCAAAATAAGTATACATCTACTTCGATTATCGATGCCAGCGGAAAGTTTGTTTATCCCGGATTTAACGATGCACATTGTCATTTTAATGGCTTCGCTGTGAATTTGATGCAGTACGCCGATTTGCGCGGAACTGAAAGCCCGGAGGAGATTTATACGATCCTGAAAAAGCACCACGAAACTTTTGGTGGCGAGTGGATTTTGGGTCGAAGCTGGGATCAGAACGATTGGGCACTTAAAGAATTCCCCGACAAAAAGGGGCTCGACGAATTGTTCCCCGATGTTCCGGTTTATTTGATTCGTGTTGACGGGCACGCTGCCTGGTGCAACTCCAAAGCTCTCGAAATTGCAGGGGTTACCGCAAAATCTAAAATAGATGGTGGCAACGTTCTTTTAAAAAATGGTGAACCAACCGGCGTTTTAATCGATAATGCCGAGAGTTTGGTGAATCGTTTTATCCCGGATATCTCGCGCGAACAACAGGAAAAAGGGTTGTTGGTGGCACAGAAAAATTGTTTTGCAGTTGGATTAACTTCGGTAACCGATTGCGGAGTTAGCAAAAACACCGTTCTTTTAATGGATACCATGCAAAAATTTGGCACATTAAAAATGCGAATCAATGCGATGCTAAATCCTTCGGAAGAAAACTTTGAATATTTTGTAAAAAAGGGCACTTATAAAACCGATCGTTTGCAGGCCAATACCATAAAAATTTATGCCGACGGCGCTTTGGGGTCGCGTGGTGCTTTAATGTTAAAACCGTATTCTGACGACCCGGACAACAGTGGATTACAAATTGCAAAACAGAAGTATTACGATAAAATTTGCCAGCTGGCGTACGACAATAATTTTGTGGTGGCAACCCATTGTATTGGCGACAGTGCAAACCGTTTGATGTTAAACACCTACGGAAAATATTTAAAAGGGAAAAACGACCGGCGCTGGCGGATCGAACATGCACAAATTATCAATCCGGCTGATTTTAAATTGTTTGCAAAGTATTCGGTTGTTCCGTCGGTTCAGGCAACACATTGTACTTCGGATATGCCGTGGGCAGAAAATCGGGTAGGAGCGGAGCGAATAAAAGGTGCCTATGCGTACCAAACCTTATTAAAACAACTGGGCTGGATTCCCAACGGAACCGATTTTCCGGTTGAAAACATAGAACCACTTTTTACCTTCTATTCGTCGGTATTTCGAAGCGACCACAAGGGCTGGCCCGATGGTGGCTGGCAAATCGAGGAAGGACTGACACGCGAACAAACGCTGCGTTCGATGACCAGCTGGGCAGCAAAATCGTCGTTCGAAGAAAACGAAAAAGGAAGACTGACTCCCGGAATGTGGGCCGATTTTATTATTCTCGACACCGATTTAATGAGCGCCTCTCCTAAAGAAGTTTTAAATGCCAAAATTGAAAGTACCTGGAGTGCCGGAGAAAAGGTATTCGAATTGTAATTGGATATTTGAATGAGTTTTAAGATGCCATCTTTTTATAAATTGAATAGAAAGATGGCATCTGTTTTTTGGTTTCAAAAGGACCGTTTTTTCTCCCAAAAAAAGCAGAAAGAACGATTCTATCATTTTCTCTTTAAATTAAGTATCTATTACAAAACAATATAAATTAATTATAATAAACAATAAAACTATATATTTGTAACAAATAAATTATAATGCTTTTAAAATCAGAATTAATAAGAATAGTTGATTCACAGCAAAAATTGATAAATCAAAATACTAAACAAATATTTCGTGAATCAATTTCCAAATTATCAGAAAATAAATATCGTTTTCTGGTAGTTGCAGGAATCAAAAATTCGGGAAAAACTAGCTTTCTTTTTCAGTTAAAACAGAAATATTTTGAAGAAGCGTTGTACTTAAATTTTGCACACCCACGATTCTATAGTTTCGATGCAAATGATCTGTTTAAACTCGATGAAATAATTGATGAATCGGGGAGTAAAACACTATTTTTTGATGAAGTACAAAAACTAGCTAACTGGAATCAGTTTATTCAGCAAAAACTCGAGGATGGTTTTAAGGTTGTTGTAACGGCTTCCGATGCTGCTATTTTTGAAAATGAAAGCGATACAGGATTTACCGGTTTGAACAAACAGCTTGAACTTTTCCCATTTTCGCTTAACGAATTTTGTTCGTATTATTCGCTCGATAAAAATGAGGAATCTGTTGAGAAATACCTGAAAAGCGGCGGTTTTCCGGGGTATTTGGAAAGCGGATCGGAAGAATATTTAAACCAGCTTTTCGACGATTTGCTGATTCGTGTAATTGCCACAAAATTTGGCGTGCGCGATCTTCGCTCGTTTAAACGACTTGCTTTGCATTTGTTGTCGAATGTAGGAATGTATATTACCGGCAACCAGATCAAGTCGCATTTGGGCATAAAAACCACAAGTACGGTAATGGAATATTTGAATTATTTCGAGGCCGGGTATTTGTTTTATTATTTACCAAAGTACAGTTATTCGGTTCGCAAACAAATGATCAATCCACGAAAAGTTTACGCGGTCGACACAGGCTTGGTAGCTGCCAATTCCGCATCTTTTAATGAGCAGAACGAACAGCTTTTCGAAAACATGGTATTTTTGCATTTACGCCGGCAAGTACCCGAATTGTACTATTTTTCGGAAAATTATCAGTGCGATTTTGTTGTGATGAAAAAAAACCGGGTGGAAAAGGTGGTTCAGGTTTGTGCTGAATTAAAACAGGACAATCTGGAAAAGGAACTTAAAGGTGTTTTTGAGGCGATGGAATTTTTTGAGCTTTCGGAAGGAATCCTTGTAACCTTAAATCAAAACGACCGATTTGAACGAAATGGGAAAGTCGTGCAGGTGCTTCCTTTTCATGAACTTGATTAAAAATAACGTCTTACTTTTTTGGCATATTCCAGGTATTCGTCGCCATAATTTTTGCGCATAAATTTTTCTTCCTTCAAAATAAAAAAGTGAATACTTATGATTGCCAGTACTGATAATACAATAAAAAACCAGTTTGGAATTGAGAGAACGACTCCGATAAAATAAATTTCAATTGACAAAAAAAACGGATTTCTTGAAACGGCAAAAACTCCTGATTTAAGCAATTTTCCTTTGTTTTTGGCATTCAAACCAAAACGTAACGAGGTGTTAAAATCCTTGAGTGTCAACTTCATAAAAACGATGGAAAGAAGTATCAACAATGTTCCTGCAATTTTTAAATGAAACGAAGCGGTTTTTATTTGTGAAAAGGATTCGGGGATAATTGAAAACTGAATCAACGGTCTTAGAAGTTCTAAGATAAGAAGCAAAAAAAACAGGAAATACACCGGAAACAACAGATATTTTTGCAGCGCACTTTTATTTTCTGTGTTGGCTGTTTTTATTGCCTGCCGTTTTAATGATGTTGTTTGACGAATAATCAAAACGATTAAAATTGATAATCCGAGAAATGGTATAATTTCAAAAAACAACATGCTTTTTTTCTGAATGGTTAAACGAATATAAAAAAAATCCCCGGCACCAGGCCAGGGAAAATCTTGTTCTATTTCTGTTTTTTGTTTAAATATTCGGGAATGAAATACCAAACATCATCGGATATAATTCCGGACCTTTGTTTGTTTTAAACAGCGAAGTCATGCTCCAGTTGGCAAACACACAAAAGTCGCCAAAACCAATTCGTCCGGTAAGTTCGTATTTCCACTGATTGATGTGATAATTGCTTTTGAATTTCTCTTTGTCGTTGTTGTAAAATTTGAATTTGGTGTGCGAACCCAGGTACAAACTTCCGATTACTCCACCGGCAATGTAAAGACGCGAACTACCCATTCGAAGCGGTGTTTTAATCTCGAGCATCAGCGGAGCAGTAATGTAATTTACATGAAGTTTTGATTTTTTTACTCCACTACTTGTTTGATCGATTGCAACCGGCACAGTTATTCCGCTGCCCGATTGTTTTTCAATGGTAACCGGATCGCTAAAGGCATAATCGTTAAAACTAAATCCCAAACCGGTGACAACGGCAAAGGTTTTTCGTTCGTTTTTGAAAGCAAACTCTGCGATGTTTAAATTCCACGATAATGATTTTCCGGGATTCAGGTCGAAAAAATCGTCGTATTGTTCGTATTCTGTACCGTCGTAAATCGAATAATCCGATTTATAAATCAGGTTCGGACCAAACTCCAATCCTGCCCAGTGTGCGTTAAAACTGCTGCCCCAGTGTTTTTGTCTGGTTTCTTTATCAACTTTTACATAAGTACCGTTATGTCCTTCAATAACCTTAAAAGTGCGTCGGCCAACACGTACATGAGTGGTGTCACCCCAATCGTCAGTAATCACTTCAACTCCTCTGTCGTTTCCAACTTTTACGTGTACTTTATCGTCGTCTTCTACAACCGTCACCACGTTTTTTTTCATCACTTTTACCTCAGTGGTATCGTTTCTTTGTGCCAACACATTCAGCACCAAAACAGTGCATATGAATAATGTAAATAATCGTTTCATTTTGTATTTGTTTAAATGTTTGATGCTATGACGGAGCGGGTATTTTAAAAGTTACAGTACTTGTTAAAAAAAGGAAATATTTATGAAGAATGTTAAAAGGCCCGGAACGGCTTAAGGGCTGCGAAAATCAAGCCTGAACATAATTACTCGGGATTGGATCTATTTGAAGGAATTAAAAATGCAAACAAACGGGAATCATATTTGTATTCGGTGATTTTACCTTCTTTATTGGTTTGGTATTGAAATTTTTCGTTCGAAATATTTGAAACCAAGGATAAACCAGCCTTTGTAATTTTATTGAATTGAAATTTATCCAGTCCGGTTTTTTCCAAAACAACATCCGCCAAAAGCCGTTCATCGTCAACATTATCTGAAACAGGTGGAGAAGTATAATACATACGAGCTAAACTTCCCCGAATCTCCTGTATTTCAACAGAAGCAGTAATTGATTGAATGTTTGTCAAAGGTTCAATCGGAGTGCGGCTCATTGCAATGTCTTCGTGTTTTGCCCTGCCACTGGTGGATTCGCGCAAACTTTTATTTTGTGTTGCCTTTGGTTGAGGTTTTTTGTTGACCGGTACAGGCCTTACTTTTTTATCTTTTATCGGATCTTTCTTTTTTTCTTCAACCGGAATAATTTTTTCTTCCGGAGTACTTTTTTCGGAATTTGTATTTTCTTCAACAATTGATTTTTTTTCGACAACGGCAACTTTGTTTTCAGGAATTATTTTGTTGTTTTGTTCATTCACGATTGCAAAAAAGGCAACGGCTAAAATAAGAACGGCTGCAATTCGGGTCGACCAGAGCAAAAATACCTTCCCTGCGGAACGACGATAAAGTTTCTTTTTATTGCCGAAAATGATATTTTCATCGGCTTTTAGTTTGGTTTTCCCAAAAAGAATTAAGTCGCGATTTTTTTCAGGATGTATCGAAAGATAGTGATGAAATTTTGTTTTTTCGGCGGTAGAAATGTCTTCTTCCAAACAGGCAATTGCAGCTTGATTAAACTCCTTTTCAAGGTCGAATTTATCTTTGTACAGCTTTTCTTTATGCTCGAACGAAGTATTTTCTGAAGGAACAGCATGCGACTCGAAAAGAGAAAGTTCTTCTTTTAAATCGGGGTTGTTTTGCAGAAACTCAATAAAATCGTTCACCAGAAGTTCGTCTAAATTTCCTTCCAGATAATCGATAAAATAAGCTTCGTAATTTTCTCTGTTAATCTTCATTATATTACAACTTCAATTTTGCCAATGTATTTTTTCAAAAATACCCTCGCCCGGTAAATGTAAACTTTCACCTGCGATTCGCTGATCTTTGCGATTTCTCCAATTTCTTTGTACGAATACCCTTCGTAGTCTCTTAGTAAAAGTACCATTTTCTGTAATTCCGGCAAACGATCAACGGCTTCCTTTAAAATTTCGCTGATGTCCGAATAATTGTTTTCATGGCCAGGTTCTTTCAGGTTCAACTCTTCAGAAAAAGAAGAACGTTTTTCTTTTCTGATGCGATCAATCATAGTGTGGTAGGCAGTGGTAAACAGGTAAGATTTTACTTTTTCAGCGTTTACATTCTCCACATTCTTCCACAGCTTTTCAAAACTGTCTTGTACGATGTCTTCGGCTTTATGCGGGTCTTTATAACTCTTTAGCACAAATCGGTACAAACGGTCAGAAAATTTGTTAACGGCCTGATTGTATTCGTTTATTGTCATTCGCTGATTTGAACACTGTTCATAAGATAAGACGGACAAGTATTTGAGATGTTACAGGATGGTAAATTTTTTTTTCAGGAAAAGATAAAAAATATGGTGAATGAGGTTTGGGAATTGGGGATAAATAAATGTACTGAGGTTGAAGAAGGAAGAATTAGGCTGAGGCATTTTAATAGCTATTTATGAATTACTTAAATGATTTTGACAAATGATTATTTCGAAGATTCAACCCGGGGGAGTTAAAAAAATGAGCTAAGAACAATACTGGATTTTCATAAAAACCTTATCTTTAACTATTTAACCTCAGCAACAATAAATTCAAAAATGTTATCTAACCTTATTCACCTCATTCAAACATGAAAATAGAATACAACAATCTTTATACGCATTTTGTGCTCACCACTTTTCATCGACAGCCAGTAATTAAAGAAGAAAACCGGATCAGAATTGAGAAATACATTACTGGAATTGTTCAGCATAATTCATCGAAACTTTATGCGATTTACGCCAATCCGGAACATCTACATCTTTTGGTATCTCGTTCTCCATCTCTTTCTGAGGAAGAGTTGTTAACGAGTATTTCAGATAGTTCTGAACGCTTTATAAATCAGAATAATATGGTAGCAGGAAAATTTAGCTGGCAGCAATCGGCTTCGGCATTTTCGGTATCGAAGTCGGACGTGAGTCGGGTGTGTAATTACATTTTGAACCAGGCCGAACATCATAAAAAAGCATCGTTTGAGGAGGAATATCAACAATTTATAAATTATTATCAAAAAACGATTAAAAAATATGGTGAATGAGGTTTGGGAATTTGGGATAATTAAATGTACTGAGGTTGAAGAAGGAAGAATTAGGTTGAGGTATTTTAATAGCCATTTATGAATTACTTAAATGATTTCGATAATTGATTATTTCGAAGATTCAACCCGGGGGAGTTAAGAATGGATTGACAATAATAAGATCACACATAAAAACCATATTTTAAGCCTTTTAACCTCAGTAGAAATAAATCAATAATGTAGTCAACCTTATTAACCTCATTTAATGGTTTGTAAAAAAATGATGTAAGTGATATTGGGGTTTTGCACAAATTTCATAAAAAAAGCCCCGGAAAATTTCGGAGCTTTCCATTATTCTGATAAAATTTTTATTCAATTATTTCAACCCAACCGTATTTATCGGGTTCGTCGCCGTACTGAATGGCACGGAGTTTATTGTACAATTTGGTTGACCACTTTCCCGGATCGTCGCCGTATTTGTACCATTTATCGTTATCGTTGTCGTAAACACCTTTTATAGGCGAAATAACAGCAGCGGTTCCACAGGCACCAACTTCTTCAAACTCCGAAAGTTCTTCGAAAGGAACTTGTCGGCGCTCTACACTTAATCCCATTTCTTCGGCCAAAACAATCAAACTTTTATTGGTGATCGACGGTAAAATCGAGTCGGATTTTGGTGTAATATAAGTTTTGTTTTTTATTCCAAAAAAGTTGGCCGGACCACACTCGTCGATGTATTTTTTTTCTTTGCTGTCTAAATAAAGTACGGCAGAAAAACCATTTTCTTTTGCTTTTTTGCCTTCGTACATACTGGCGGCATAATTTCCGCCAACTTTGTATTTTCCGGTTCCCTGAGGTGCTGCCCGATCGAACTGACGCATAATTACCAGGTTGGTGGGTTTAAATCCTTCGGGGAAATAAGGTCCAACCGGCATTACAAATACCATAAAAAGATACTCGGTGGCCGGACTAACTCCAATTTGCGAACCGGTACCGATTAGCAAAGGACGAATGTATAAAGCGGCACCCGATTCGTAGGGAGGAATAAAACGTTCGTTCTTTTTGATGGCCAAACGAACAGCCTCCTGAAATTTCTCGACCGGAAGTTTTGCCATTAAAATTCCATCGGCAGAAGCTTGCATTCTTTTCGCATTTTCATCCATTCTGAAAACACGAATCTTTCCATCTTTTCCTTTAAATGCTTTGAGTCCTTCAAAAGCTTCCTGACCATAATGCAAAGCAGTGGCCGACATGTGAATATTAATGGAGTTTGACGTGCTTATTTCTAACTCGCCCCATTCTCCATTGCGATAATAACAACGTACATTATAATCGGTGTCGCGGTATCCAAATCCCAGGTTTTTCCAGTCGATATTTTCCATTTCCTATTTTCTTTCGTTTTGTTTTTTAATTGAATTGATCAACGTCTTCGATTCAATACAACAAATTAATGAAATTTTATTTGATATGAGAAGGAGATTGGTCAGCTTAATGCAGAAAGGATAAATGTTTTATAACTGCTTAATGTAAAGTATTGATTAAAATTGAATTGAACAGAAAAAAGTGCTGACTACCAATAAACGAAAGGAGCATAAAAAATATCTCCAGTTAAACTTAGTCCAATCGGGCAGATTTTACTTTTCTTCTTGCCAAGTAAAGTAAACAAAAGAGTCAAGGCTGCAGCAGCTTCACTCCGAAAAACTACGTTTTGCCATCTAAAATTACTGAACTCGTCGTTCCTCCTCAAACAGTAATAATTTTTCAACGTTGGCTTCACTTGTTTTCCGGCTCTCCGACCGAGGCCAAAGCTTCGATTTAAACAATTAAAACAGGTTCTTTTCTCAAACATACAATCTGATTCGCAGTGAGTTTAAAAGTAAAATTCCTTGGTTAGGAAAAAATGGAAGCCGTTGGAATAAAAAAGTATTATTCTGTTGAATCCTTTTAAAATGAGGAAAAAAAAGAACGGGTAAAATATCACCCATTCTTTCGTCAATATTTTTGCTTGAATCGTTTAAGTTGCCGACTCAAATTGTTTTAAAAATCGTACGTCGTTTTCGAAGAAATGGCGAATGTCTTTGATTCCGTATCGCAACATGGTAATCCGTTCAATTCCCATTCCAAAGGCAAAGCCAGTGTATTTTCTACTGTCGATATTACACGATTCGAGTACGTTTGGATCGACCATTCCACAACCTAAAATCTCCAACCATCCGGTATATTTACAAACGTTACAACCTTTGCCACCACAGATTGTACAACTCACATCCATTTCGGCACTTGGTTCGGTAAACGGGAAATACGACGGGCGCAGCCTGATTTTTGTTTCTTCGCCAAACAATTCTTTTGCAAACTGCAAGAGCGTTTGTTTAAGGTCGGCAAACGAAACATTTTCGTCGACATATAAACCTTCGATTTGGTGAAAGATACAATGCGAGCGTGCCGAAATTGCTTCGTTACGAAATACGCGTCCGGGGAAAATAGCGCGAATCGGCGGCTCGGTGTGTTCCATCACACGAATTTGCACGCTTGAAGTATGTGTGCGTAACAATACATCCGGATCTTTTTCAATAAAAAAAGTATCCTGCATGTCGCGTGCCGGGTGCTCCGGTGGAAAATTAAGTGCAGAAAAAACGTGCCAGTCGTCTTCAATTTCCGGACCTTCGGCAACGGTAAAACCAAGACGTGCAAAAATACCGATAATCTCGTTTTTAACCAGCGAAAGCGGATGTCGGGTTCCCAGTTTTATGGGTTCTCCTGGCATGGTTAAATCTAAACCAGAATCGCCGTTTTCTGCCGAATCGAATCCCTCTTTTAGTGTATTAATTTTATCGAGCGCAAAGTTTTTTAAGGTATTAATTGCCTGTCCAACATCTTTTTTCTGTTCTGCCGGAACATGTTTAAAATCGTCGAATAACCGGCTGATACTTCCTTTTTTACTGATGTATTTTATTCGAAGTTCGTCCACCTCTTCTTTGCTCGATGCAACTATCTTTTCGATTTCTTCTTGTAAAGCCTTGATTTTGTCTAACATTCTGCCACCATTAAATTGAGGGGCAAAGATAATCATTCCAATTAAATCTTACCGAAATAATTTTTAGTGTAATTCAGTGGGGCAGAGTTTACGCATTTGTTATTGTTGAAAGTGTAAATTGTCAATAATTTTGGAATGATTTGACAAGACAATGTTTTTAGCTATTTTTGCAGACCTAAAAAATGAAATTCGTCGGTTGGCGGACAAGCGGGTCCCGTAGTTCAACGGATAGAATAGCAGTTTCCTAAACTGTAGATATGGGTTCGATTCCCGTCGGGACTACCAGAACAAAAAACAATACGCTGTAAATAAATGTTTATGGCGTATTTTGTTTTTATGGGTGGTACATTATTAGCTTAAATTTAGAAATGGACAAAAGCAAAGCTTTGTTATCATTTAAATATTTCGTAATTTGAGAATGAGCTAATTAGAACGTTTTTAGCAAATGTTAGCTTTTAATAAGTATAATAAATCTGCATTAAAATGAACTACTCCAAAACCATCAAGATTTTCGCCTTGTCGATTCTTTTTGTAAGCTTTTGTAGTTGCAATAAACAAAAAGCCGAGGCGCTAAAAGTTGCTGCCGAAAGATTTCGAAACGAAGCAATTTTGAGTCTGGAACAGATGAATTTTTTATTTAACAAAAGTATCGAAATCGTTCATCATGATATTGAACAGGAAGTGGAAACTGTTGTGAACGACCTCAACTCGATCGATAATATTGAAACAATTAACGCAGCATTATTAGACCACTGGACCATTGAAGCCGAAATGGGAAATGATGTTACAGCATCGATGAACAAAGAATTCGAAGATTTGAAATTGCATTATTATCAATTCGAAGCCATTTTTAATTCGGTTGATCAGGGTAATCTGCTCAATAAAAATTCGGTGAAAAAGGCCGAAAAACATGCGATAAATCTTACGTTACAACTTATTAATTTCTCGAAAATATTAAAAGAAAATCAATTTCGATTTACGGCCGACCGGGTTTTAATGATCGAAAGAATGAAATTTGCAAAGGCAGAAGAAAATGAAAAACTTCGGAATGAGTTGCTAAAAAATGTTGCCAAAGAGTTTGTTGAATTAAGAATAAAAGAAAACAGTACAAAAGAGAGTGCCATCAAGCAATGTTTAAAAGCTGCCGAGAGTGGAAGAAACATTGCAGAACTGATTAAAAATTACGATAAACTCAATGTGCAAGATGTTCTTAATTCGATTAAAAACTCGATGAATTTTGCAACACAAATAAGTGGAGGAAATGAGAAAATTGCCGATTTGCTGGTAAAATTTGAGAGCGTTGAAAATACTATTAAAGAAGATCCTTACTGGCAAATAATTTTAAAACAAGACATTAATTCTAACAACAATTAAAATGGATAAAGATGCACAAATGATTGCTGTAATGTCGAATGCATTAATAAATTTACAAGTAAAATACAGAAGCAGCAATATAACCGACCGGATGCAAATAAGACCAGAATTAGAAAAATTGCTGAATCGTTTTTCGAACTATCAAAAGTTGCTTTTACAGGAAGGAACAATTTCTACTGACACCGATTTAAGCGAAATGGAAACGATAAAAAGCGAAATAGATAAAGCTGCCAACAAACAACAGTTATTGGCAGCCATTGCAAAAACAATCAGCTTTTTAATCACAAAAATTTAATGATTTTCAGCTTAGATTATTTTGTACAGTTTAAAGGCTTGTAATTTAAAATTTGTCGATCAATTTCATTCGTCGGTAAAAGCAGTGAAATGACTTCTAACTAAAAGAGCTTCAGATGATATAACAATTTTTATTTCGGCAAAACTATTCTAAGGCATTGATAGTCAGACTTAAAATTTGTAACTTGTACAAAACTGACATATTATGAAAAGCGAGAAACAGTTACAGATATTTAAAAACATGGCAAATGCCAGGTATAAATATTATATCCTCGATTTGCTTTCTGACAAGTACTTTAAATACGATCGTAATTTAAATATATTTCTTGCTCTCACTTCGTCGGGAAGTGTTGCAGCTTGGGCATTTTGGGAACGATTTCCGGGAATTTGGGCTTTTATTATTGTGCTGGCACAGTTGGTAAATTTGCTGAAACCCTTTTTCCCGTTTTCGAAAATCTGTAAAGAAATTAACGAAAAGCAGCGACTATTTCAAGAGCATTTATTGAATTATGAAAAGCTTTGGGAAGCCATACAGAATAACGATATTAATGGAAAAACCGGAAGAAAAAGATACATGAAATTGAGAAGTAAAATTCAAAAAGTTCTGAATTTTTCGGACGACATTATTTTGAAAGTAAACGAAAAAATAAAAAGAGAAGCAAAAAATAAATTAGATCTCTACCTGGAAAGAAACTATTTCCATACTTAAATTTTATTACGAGGGAAAAAAAGTTTAACCATTAATTTTTAGAAGCGATGAATAAAAAAGGTTTTAACCAGAAAGTTGGATTTACCGGAGCCGATAGTTTACCCGACTTAGAAGATTTGGAATTTTATAATTCAAAAATCAAAAAAATTATTGTGAAAGGGAAAAAGGATAAAAAAGTAAAATTTTTTGACAACAAAAAACCCGAACAAGAATAAAATTTTTGCCGCAAGTTTTTTAACCGACAAGTCGCCAAGCAGTTCTAAGCTGCTTGGCGACTTGTTGAATATGGTATCTAACAAACTAGTATTTCTAGTTTGTACCTGCCTCCATAATCGCAATTTCTTCTGCTGTTAATCCGTACAACTCATAAACCATTTTGTCGATTTCGCGGTCGGTTTTATCGATTTCAGATTTTAGGGTTTGGGCTTTTTCTTTTTGCTCGTTAAAATAGTTCATCCGCTCAGCTTCTTCGGTAGGTTGAGTTTTATAAGGGGCTGCAGCCCCTTTGTTAGCGTTTCCTTTGTTCAATATCGAAAAGCTGAAGTTTAATTTTCTTTTCCTCTAAATCTTTAATGCGTTAAATTGTTTTGAATTAAATTGTTGTACAGGTCGTGATTATAGGCCGAATAATCGATGTAAATTTGTTTAGTTACATTTCTTTAAGAATTGAAGCTTCTTTAATGGCCAGCGGAATGCCTTTTAACAGGTTCTTTTTTGACAGACTTAACCAGAGCAATTGAAACTGATTGTACGTCAGTTTAAATACATAGTACCCAGGCTTTTTCAGAATTGAAACATACAAACCAATAATGATTGTTCTCTTTTTGTCGACAACTGGCGAAAGCGTCGAAACACGCAAAATGAAAGTTTAAGTTTTTTTTGCTGTTTTTAAGAAGGAACAAATTTTAACGCTTCGATTATTAAAAACCAAGAACTGCAAAACCCGCGCAAATAAAGACCGGAAGGTGTTTATTTTGTTTAAGTTAGTTATAAATCCCTGACAATTAAATACATCGCTATTGACTTTGGTTGTTTAATACTGTATATTTACAAAACCAAGCCATTATTTCGCTCAAATTTGAACAACGCAAAATGAAGACCCGTAAAATAAAAAATCCCAAAAGTATCGGTTGGATTGTGGTGCTAATTGTTATGGCACTGCTTTATTCTTCGTACTACTTAATTTATATTCCGCAACAAGAAGCAAAATTAAAAGAGCGCGGTTTTCGGATTTTAAAAGAATATGCCGAAAACATTCACGATAAACAAGAGCACTTTAAATCGCACCTAAAAAACTATGCCGCTTTCTATTCGATTAAATCCCGCTATACCAAAGATGAATTTGAAGATCTTTTGCACAAAAGTCGACCCACGAGAAATTATTATTATACACAGCGCGATGGGATTGATGAAGTTTGCAAAGATATTTACGGTGTAATCAAAAATCTTCACGAAAGCATCGTAATCGATTCTTCGCCTTTGGACATAACGAGCTACAAAAAGGCAATTCAAAACGACAGTATTACTTTTCTCTTAGACAATAGTTCATACGAATCGATTGGTAAATACTTAACACTTGCAAACGACTTACAAACCATTACCGATAAAAAAGCAAAAATGCCGGTTTCGTTTTTAATGGAAGGATTAAAATTCGACCGGCTATTTGAAAATATTTCCTTGCTCGACGATTCTGGGATTTTGTACAATTCGAACGGAAATGTGGTGGATGATATTACTCAAACCCATAACCTGCTCGACACCCTAAATAAAAAACAGGGCGGAATAATTCTTAAACTTGAAATTAACGGAGTAAAAAATCAGGTGATGGTTTTGCCCATTCAATTTATGAATCAGAAATTATACCTGGCAGGCTTTATTCCCGACACTGAATTTAAAAAGAAAACGCGCACCATCAACAGTCAGTTTCTCACCATAATAGCCGGAATACTATTGTTACTACTGATTGGAATGCCCATTCTGAAAATTATTTTCGTCAGCTCCAAAGAACGATTAAATGTAAACGATGCTCATTTTGCAACCATTTCGTTAATCCTGAGTTTAAGTATTTTGCTACTAATTTTTATCGGCACGGTAAAATATTACATCATCGACAAAACAGTAGCAGGAGAGCGCATTGAATGTCTTTCCAACCAACTGGTAACTAATGTAGAAGGCGATTTTGAAACCTTGTTTGATTTGGCTGATTCAATTGTTTCGGGGGTTTCGCAAGTGGACACATTTGCAGTTTCCATTCGAAATATTTTAGACCTTTATCCGAATATGTACCCTCAAGCGGGTGAGATACAAGCAATCTACAAACAAATACCCGAGAAGGTTTGGATGAATAATTTCCCGATTAATGAAGTTCTTTTAATCGATTCAGAAGGAGTGGCAATTAACGCCGCCACAAAAACAGTATTTTCCGATGTAGTTCCACTAAATTTAAGTAAACGAAACTATTTTCTTTCTCATAAAAATAACGAAAGCTGGGATTTTGATCGTGATTGTGCCTCCAAACTTTACATCGAATCCATAAAATCGTATAACTCGGGAGCACAGGAAACAGCCATTTCGTTTTGCCTCAATAAAAATACATTTTTAGGTAAAAGAGCGCCGTATATGGTCATTACCTCGCACATTCCAACTTTGTACGACCAGGTTTTACCTCCCGATGTGCAATTTGTGGTCATCGACGATTTGGGCGAAGTACTTTTTCATTCCGATCAATCGAAAAATTTACACGAAAATTTTCTCATCGAAAGCAAATACCATCCAAAATTAAAGGCAGCATTAAAATACAGAACGCTTGAAAAGACAGTTATTACGTATAACGAACGCGAGTGGCTTGCCCGGATTGTTCCACTCGAAAATAAACCGTTTTCGCATGTTACATTAATCGATCTTCAATATGCCGATAACCGAAATACGCAAATTTATTTATTCACCTTTTACTTTCTTTTGTTTACTTTCTTTTGTATTTGGGTAGGAATTGAAATTATTAAACGATTAAGACCCAAACAAAATTTTCTCGATACCAAAACCTGGGCTTTTAAGTGGTTGATGTTTCATCGGTATAAAATTAAATATTACAAAAAACTTTTGCTGGTACAAAGTGTGTTGTTTTTGTGCCAGTTTATTGGCTTGTTCGTTATTATAAAACCCGTTGAAATGCTGGTTTATCAACTTATTTTTATTGCCTTTTCGGGGTTTATTGCGGTGTTGGTGCTTGGCAGAACAAGAAACTTAAAAACGCTAATTGTTATCGGCGCAATTATTCTTTTTTCGATCATTACTTTATTCGTATTAAACATAAAAACACATGCCTGGTTGGTGCTGCTGATTCCGGTGACTTTAACACTTAATTTGTACCGCACCCGCAACAACGACAGCGAAATTAAATTGCATCCAAAAAAAACGAAGCGTGTTTATTTGAGATATATGTTTATCTGGTTGGTAAGTTTAACATTATTACCCGTTTTTACTTTTTATAAAAGTATCGAAGTTCAGGAAGATACACTTTGGGAAAAAAGCAGAATGTTAGATGTGGCCAAACAAAACGTACACCTAAAAGAGCAGCTCAACGAATACGAAACAAAATCATGGGTCGAAAATATTAACGGCAACGGAATCGATAAATTGCTTGTTTCCGAGAAATACACTTCGGCAGATTCGGTTCCCGAAATCATCAATAAACATCTCACAAAAGCAGATTCAACTTACATTGCATTACCCGGAATAAAGCAAAAACATAATTTTCTGATGCCTCTGCTTAAAAGGCACAATATCAGAAACGAATGGTTGATTTCTGACGCGCTGGAAATCTATTATTCCACTGCAGAAACAAAATCGGGAATTACCGTTTCATCAGCAATTCTTGACGATCTGGGAAATACAAATGGAGTACTTTCCGCTTCGATGGGCAGTTCTAATTTTTGGCGCTGGTTTTTTCTTTTGCTGATTCCGATTACCTTGTTTTTTATTTTGGTTTGGATATTGTTTAACTATTTGGCCGATATTGTTTTGCACAGTGTTCTGGCCGATTGGAAAACCCCCAATCACCCCACCTGGCAAGAACTGATTAATTTCGACGATAAAAACCCCGTTAAGCGAATTTTGCTGATATCGACACAAAGCAATATTTACCTTACAACAAGCGATTGTTTGTGTGGGGTAAAAGTGATTCATGCCGATGAAATTTCGGGAACTAAATACGATACTACGAAAATTGATTTAAACGAAAATCAAAAAATAATCTGGATCAAAGGCCTCGAAACCGAAATCCTGAACATCGATACTTACGATCAGATTCTTGAGAATCTAAAAGAAATTGAAAAAGTGGCAGCCGACCGAAAAATTGTTATCGAAACGCCCATCGATGCTGCGTTTATCACCGAATATTTCGAAGATTATATTTTAGAATACGACGTTAAAAAAGAAGAAGAAATAAAAATAGTACAAAAGATAAGAACACTCAATAATTTCTTTAAAGACTACTTCAGTTTTACTGGTAAAATCGACCGGAAATCAATTCTAGCAGTTTTCGAAAGCCTGAATACGCAAAACGAAAACGAACAAAATCTGTTGGCCAATTCACATTTAATGAAACTACGGTACAACCACATTTGGAACAACCTCAGCCGAATGGAAAAATTGATTCTTTTTGATTTAGCCGACGACGGAATGCTCAACACAAAAAATAAATATTTAATTAACCGACTAAAAATGAAAGGTTTGGTTACGATAAAACCTTATCCAAAAATATTTACGCCAAGTTTTAAATACTTCCTGAAATTCTCGATTAATCCGGAGGAAACCAAACAGATTGAAAACAAAGTAAGTAAAAATGGACAGTGGAGAAATACAAAATATTTGATTTTGCTGATCTTAATTCCGTTGGCTGCGCTGGTGTTTATTTCGCAAGGCACTTCAATCGAAAAAATTATTGGAATTTTTACCGGAATTGTTGCGCTATTTTCGGGAGCTATGCGATTAATGGATACCAATTTATTCCGTTCTTCAACAAAATAACGTCGCCGAACTACCCCAAGTGCTAATCGACAGATATCATGTATCTTAACCTGCCTGATGGCATTTATGTTCCTCACATCTTACTGCGAGATAGTTGATGAAACACTCGTTAATATAAAATGAATAAATCCAAGCGGTTTATTTCAATCCAAAAATCAATAAAACGATCTTTTGATTATCTTTATTATTTCTGTAAATTTACATAGCGAATCAAAAATATCAAATGGCTGCAAAACCGCATAGATCTAATTTACCCGGCACTTACCGCTGCTTGTTCAGCTGCCGGATGTTGTATGCCTAAATTCTCACCTGAACTCCTGTTTCTGAATTTTCACTTTTTATTTTTAATGCTCTAATTTTTACTGCAATGACTTTTGCTGAAGTACATAAAAAAAAGTCTCCTGAAAGACCAGCCGGTGCCGAAGGAAATTTTTATTCGTCGCAAGAAACAAAGATCGGTCCCGGAATGAACCCGCGGATTCAGCGTTTGCGAAAACTGAGTTTCGAGACCCGGGAATCGTTGTCGATTGAGCGTGCATTAATCACTACCCGTTTTTACAAAGAAAACTATGGAAAGTATTCGGAACCGGTGATGCGGGCCTTAAACTTTCTTGAAATTTGCCAACAAAAAACGCTTTACATTGGCGACGATGAATTGATTGTTGCAGAACGTGGTCCGCGTCCAAAATCAGTTCCTACTTTTCCGGAACTTACCTGCCACAGTGTCGACGATTTTCAGGTGTTGAATACACGCGATCAGCAGCGATACACCATTTCGCAAAACGATATTGATACCTACGAACACGAAGTAATTCCATACTGGAACGGGCGAACCATGCGCGAGCGGATTTTTAAACACGTTCCAAAAGAATGGCAGGCAGCCTACGAAGCAGGTGTGTTTACTGAGTTTATGGAACAGCGTGCTCCGGGGCACACCGCACTCGATGGAAAGATCTATCAAAAAGGAATGTTGGATTTCAAAAAGGAAATAAAGGACCACATTCAAAAGCTCGATTTTTTAAACGATGCAGAAGCCACCGAAAAGCTGGAAGAATTAAAAGCAATGGAAATTTCGTGCGATGCCGTTATCGTTTTTGCTGAACGACACGCCAAATTAGCCGATAAAATGGCTGCTTCGGAAATCAATCGGAAGCGAAAAAAAGAATTAAAACAAATTGCTGAAGTCTGCCGTCGGGTGCCTGCAAATGCACCGCAGAATTTGTGGGAAGCCATTCAAATGTATTGGTTTGTTCACCTTGGAACTATCACCGAATTAAATGGATGGGATGCCATGAATCCCGGGCATTTCGATCAGCATCTGACTCCTTTTTACGAAAAAGAAATAAATGCCGGGACATTATCCCGCGAAGCCGCAAAAGAATTGATCAGCTGTTTTTGGATAAAAGTCAACAATCATCCGGCGCCCCCAAAAGTGGGAATTACAGCCCGCGAAAGTGGAACTTTTAACGATTTTACCAACATCAATCTTGGAGGTGTAAAAGCCGATGGAACTGATGGTGTGAGCGAGGTTTCGTATATCATGCTCGAAATTATTGAGGAGCTTCATATTTTGCAACCCGGTAATTCGGTGCACCTTTCCAAGGTTACACCCGATAAATTTCTAAACGCAGCCGGCAAAGTTATTCGACAGGGCCACGGTTATCCGTCGGTTTTTAATCCCGATGTTTATATACAGGAACTGGTTCGTCAGGGAAAAACATTGCAGGATGCCCGCGAAGGTGGTTGCAGCGGTTGTATCGAAGTGGGTGCGTTTGGAAAAGAAGCTTATTTATTAACCGGATATTTAAATGTTCCAAAAGTGTTGGAAATTACTTTGAATAATGGATTTGATCCCTTGTCAGGTAAAATGGTTGGAATAGAAACCGGAAATCCGAACGATTTTAAATCGTACGAAGAACTGTACCATGCATTTCTGAAACAGCTGAATTATATGGTCGATCTGAAAATTCGGGTAAGCAATTACATCGATCAGATGTTTGCAAAATATGCGCCGGCACCCTTTCTTTCGGTGGTGATTGAAGATTGTATTTCGAAAGGAAAAGATTATTACAACGGCGGACCACGATACAATACAAACTACATTCAGTGCACCGGTCTGGGGACAACCACCGATAGTCTTTCTGTACTCAAAAAACATGTTTTCGAGGATAAAACTTTTTCTATGGAAACGCTGTTGAATGCAGTTTCTAACAATTTTGAAGGAGAAGAAATTTTGCGTCAACGCATCATTAACCGAACTCCTTTTTGGGGTAACGACGATGAATATGCCGATTCGATTGCTGTTCAGGTGTACAACGATTTATTGGCAGCCATCGATGGCAAACCCAATACAAAAGGCGAATCGTTTCATTTAAATATGTTATCGACCACTTGCCATGTTTATTTTGGTTTGGTTTTGGGTGCTATGCCAAATGGAAGGTTTGCAAAAAAATCGATTTCAGACGGAACATCGCCATCTCACGGTTGCGATACACACGGGCCAACCAATGTAATTCGGTCGCTTGCCAAACTCGATCAGACAAAATCGGGCGGTACTTTATTGAATTTGCGTTTTGTACCCAGTTTACTAAAACGCGATAAAGATGTTGAAAAACTGGGGCATTTAATCCGGAGTTATTTTACATTAGGAGGGCATCACATTCAGTTTAATATTGTTGATACTGCAACACTTTTGGCGGCACAAGCTTGTCCGGAAGATTACAAAGATTTGCTGGTTCGAATGGCTGGTTACAGCGACTATTTTAACGATATGAATGCCGATTTGCAAAACGAAGTGATTGAACGAACAGAGAATGAAAATTTATAATAATTGTCATTTCGAAGGAGGTACGACTGAGAAATCTGTTGATTTAGAAAAAGATTTCGACGACGAAGGAGGAGAAATGACAGCATTAAAAGTCTTACTATCCACTACTAAAGTCTCAGTACTTAAATCATGATTCCACTAATTTTCGACATAAAAAGATACGCAATCAATGATGGTCCCGGCATTCGGATTGCCCTTTATTTTAAAGGCTGCTCGTTAAAGTGTGCTTGGTGTCACAATCCGGAAAGCCAGTCGGCACAAGTGCAGAAATTGTACACTGCCAATAAATGTATCGGAGCGCAGGATTGTATCGAAATTTGTCCGGAGGATGCATTAAAATTGACTTCGGAAGGAATTATTACCGCTTACGAAAAATGTACACTTTGTGGTTTATGCGCCGCAGCCTGCCCGACAAAAGCCATCGAAATGTCGGGGAAATTATACAGAGTTGAAGAACTGATGCAAATTATCGAACGCGAACGGGTGCACATCGATCAGTCGGGTGGAGGCATAACTTTTTCGGGTGGTGAGCCGCTCATGTTTCCTGATTTTTTAATTGAAATGTTAAAAGCCTGTGGCAAAAAAGGTTTGCACCGGGCAGTAGACACCTGTGGTTTTGCGCCCACAAAAACATTGCTCGAAGTAGCCAAACACTCCGATTTGTTTTTGTACGATCTGAAAATGATGGACGCGATTCAGCATAAAAAGTGGACAGGAAAAAACAACCGGCTGATTCTGGAAAATCTTGTAGCACTGGCTGAAGTTGGTGCAAATATTAATATCCGGATTCCGTTGATAAAAAACGTAAATGCACATAAAGAAGAAATTCGAAAAATGGCTGAATTTATTTCGGAATTGCCTTCTAATCAACGTAATTCGGAACCAGGAACTGCCAAAAAACCAATGGTAAATCTTTTGCCATACCACAGCATTGCCGTCGGAAAATATCAGAAACTAGGATCGGAATACAATGGTTTCGATATGGCAGAACCTTCCGAAGCAGAGCAAAATGCTGCCATTTCAATTTTTAAAAGTTTTGGTATTGAAGCTGAAATTGGCGGGTGATAATCAAAATAATTGTTTTAAAAATATTGGTTTGAATTCAGCTTAAATTATCCATTCCTTTATATTTGTAATTAACTTCATACAATCAAATTCGATATGATAACCAAATCAATCCTTTCTGCCTTTTTACTGACATTTTTGTCACCTTTTGCTTTTTCGCAAACCTCGGATTACGAAAAAATCCAGTCAAATTTTCATTCCATATCAAGTCATGAAATTCTGGAATTTGCAGCAGTACTAAGTTCAGAACAATTTGAAGGACGACTTTCGGGAACTCCGGAATATTTGGAAGCTGCAAAATGGTGCGCCGGTAAATTTAAAGAATGGGGAATTCAACCCGCCAACAACAACAGCTATTTTCAATATTTTAAAAACGAATACAGCGAAGTAAATTCAATTGGAAAAGTGATTTATTCATCACAAAAAAACAAAGCCATTCATTATCGTTTTCCGGAAGATTATTTGCCGGGATCGAACTCTGCATCGGGAACAGTAAGCGGCGAAATGGTTTATGTTGGTTATGGAATTACAGCGCCTGAATTGGATTACGACGATTACAAAAATGTGGACGTAAAAGGAAAAATTATCATTTTAGAATCGGGTACTCCTTACACCAAAAATGATACTATGCTAGCAAAATGGACACCTTATGCTTATCACCGTTATAAATTCAGAAACGCAGTAAAACATGGTGCTGCCGGAATGATTTATGCCAGCAAAATTGCCAATCCGAACACGGTAAACCTCCACAATTTTATTTATGCCCATGTGAGTGAAGCCGTGGTAACAACAATTATTGCCGATGCCGGGAAAGAATACAAACAGGTAAAACAGGATTTAAAAGACATGAAAATTCCTTCGTTTGTTTTAAACAAAAATCAGCAAATAACGATCACCGCAAAAACAAAGTATTTTCCTGAGGCAAAATCGTGTAACGTGGTTGGATTAATTGAAGGCAGCGATCCGGTTTTAAAAGACGAAGTAATTATAATTGGCGGGCATTTGGATGGACAAGGGAAAATGGGAGAAACAGTTTTTCCGGGTGCGTTGGACAATGCATCGGGTGTTGCCGATATTTTGGGAGCAGCAAAAGCTTTGGCAAGCTCAGAAGTAAAACCCAAACGTTCGATTCTGTTTATTTTAATTGGTGGCGAAGAATGTGGTTTGTACGGCAGTAAACATTATGCTGACAATCCGCTTTTCCCGGTCGAAAAGACAAAACTGATGATCAATCTTGATATGGTTGGAAACGGAACCGGTTTTTATTTTGGATCGGCAAAAAGTTACCCCGAATTGTATCAGCATTTTCAGGATGCCAATACGAACTACATTCATCGTACAATCGACGCTTCAGAAGCAAGAAAAAACTACGGTCGTCCGCGCTCCGACGCATCGAATTTCGAAAATGCCGGAATTACCACTTTTGGTCTCTGGACACGAAATTCGGTTTACCCGGTTTATTACCACGACCCGATGGATAAAACAAATGTGCTCACTCCCGAAATTATGGAAGACGCAGCCAAATTATTATACCTCGGTGTTTTGGGCGTGGCAAACGACGAGAGCTTATAATTGAACCAATTCATCGGTTTACAGTTATCATTAAAAAAAAAGATATGCGGTTTGAAGGCAACATCAGAAAAATGCAATCAGAATTGGATGCTCCGGTAAAATATACATTGCCGATAGGGGAGCAAAAAATTGAAATGAATGCATTAATAGGGCAGGAAATTAAAATGACTTTTAACGGTCAAATCAATTGTATTTCCTGTGGGAAAAGAACAAAAACTTCCTTTCACCAGGGATTTTGTTACAACTGTCTTCAAACGGCTCCACAGGCAGCAGAATCGGTTATTCGTCCAGAACTTTCCAAGTCGCACTTTGGAATTGCCCGCGACCTTGAATGGGCAAAAAAACACGATCTGATCGATCATTTTGTGTACCTCGCCGTTTCGAGCGATGTTAAAGTTGGTGTTACCCGCAATCATCAGATTCCAACGCGTTGGATCGACCAGGGAGCAAGTTATGCCATTAAACTGGCAACCACTCCAAACCGGCACATTGCAGGAATCATTGAGGTTTTTCTGAAAAAATATTTTAGCGATAAAACCAACTGGCGGGCGATGCTTAAAAATCAAGTTGCGGAGAACATTCATCTTGATGAAGAGAAGGAAAAAATTGCGGCTTTGCTTCCGGGCGAACTCAAAAAATACATGACTCCAGACAACGATTTTACCAGCATCGAATACCCGGTTTTAAAGTATCCGCAAAAAATAAACAGCATTGGTTTTGATAAAATTCCAAACGTTCAGGGCACACTGAATGGCATAAAAGGGCAGTACCTTATTTTCGACGACGACCGGGTTTTAAACATCAGAAAACACAGCGGTTATTACCTTCAATTCGAATTCTAAAATCTAATATTCAGGTTAACAACAATTTAACACAAAACAAATTTGTGTGCTCAATTGTATATATATGCGTATTTTTGCAGAATACTTTTTAGTCTTTTATTAATAAAGAATAGAAATATGAAACGAACATGTAATTTTTTTTTCACAAATAAGCAGTATTAAAATCATGGGAGTTTCATCTTATACCGTTGAAAACTTTAATTTTAATTAGATGAAAACAAATGGAAATCAAAATCAGATTGTAATTACAACTACAGCTGAGGATGAAAAACAAAAACTGCCATTAAATATCTTACTTACTTTGGCGGCAGGAGCGATTGCCGGCATGGCAGTTATTTTTGGTCTCTTCTGGGGAGCAGAAAAGTTATTGGGCCTTTAATCGATTGAGATTAAGATTTAAAATTTATTATAACAAAAGCGGGTGTCTGAGAATTCAGACACCCGCTTTTATTTTATCGTAATTTGCTATCGTTTCATAATTCCGTAGCACATAATTTTTAAGATAATATCTACGGTTCGTTCTAAGTTTACATCGCCGTAATTGCCTGCGGTAAGTGGCATTTCGAGCCCTTTAATTGCAGTGGTAATTCCGATGGCAGCCAGGTTAAAATCGTAAATTTCAAATTCATTTTTACGAACACCTTCAATCAGAATTCGTTTTATCATCCGTATTTCGTCTTGTTCGTAACGAATTTTTACTTCTTCGATAAAACCAACGGCGGTAACATCGTTTTCAATGGCGTGATAAAAATTTGCCAGACTTCGGAAAGTTGCCAGTTTGGTAAGAATATAGTCGCGCAATTTATCCACCGGATCGGTATTTCGGTTGATTACAATTTCCAGCTCGTGAGCCAAAATGTCAACCTCTTTCATAATTACAGCCTGAAAAAGATCTTCTTTGCTGTTAAAGTAATAATACAACGAACTTTTCCCCTTTCGAACCGCATTTGCGATGTCGTCTAAGGTTGTTTTTTTAAATCCGTACTTGCTGAAAATTTCACGGGCTATTTTTAAAATGTTTTCCCTGTTCTGGTCTTTTTTATTCCCGTTCTCGGTTTTGCTCTGCATTTTTGTAACGTTTGCTTCGTTAAAAATAGAAAACAAATATAACTATTTATTTCACCCAAAAAACAGTTTGAACATTTAAACCTTACAGACGATATTGTTAAGTATGTGCCAGATGTATTGTAAATAGATGAGTTTAAATGTTTTACTATTCGAAACTTTCAGTTTCTTCCTTTTCGGCAAGTAAGAAATCGAGCTGTTTTCGTTCCAGGTTTGTCCGCCATATTTTTACAACTACTTCATCCCCAAGTTGGTAGGTTTTGTTCGAATGCCGCCCAACCAGAGCATAATTTTTCTCATCGAAAATATAGAAGTCGTCGTCTAATTCACGGATCGGAACCATGCCTTCAATTTTATTGTTTAATTCAACATAAATCCCCCAGTCGGTAATTCCCGAAATCACACCCGGATAAATTTTGCCAATGTGATCTTGCATAAACTCAACCTGTTTGTATTTAATAGAAGTACGCTCGGCATTTGCTGCACGCGTTTCCATGTCGGAAGAATGTTTGCACATATTTTCGTATTTCTGCTCGTTCGCTGATCGCCCGTTGTTTAAATATTTTTCGAGCAAGCGGTGAACCATCATGTCAGGATAACGGCGAATGGGCGAAGTAAAATGCGAGTAGTATTCGAAAGACAAACCGTAATGACCAATATTCCGGGTTGAATACGCAGCTTTTGCCATGGTTCTGATGGCGAGCGTTTCAACTACATTTTGCTCTTTTTTGCCTTTAACATTGCTGAGCAAATTGTTGAGCGAATTGGTAATTGCTTTCGGTGTTGATAGCTGTAATCCGTATCCAAAGCGCTGAATAAAGGTATTTAACGCATCCAGTTTTTCAGGATCGGGTTTATCGTGAATCCGGTAAACAAATGTTTTTGGTGTTTTATTGCCCCGTTTTTTTCCGACAAATTCAGCAACTCGTTTGTTGGCAAGCAGCATAAATTCCTCAATCAGTTTATTCGAATCTTTCGATTCTTTAAAATAAACCGAAAGTGGTTTTCCTTTTTCATCGATTTCAAATTTTAACTCAAAACGATCGAAACCAATCGATCCTTTTTTGAACCGCTGATCGCGAAGCAATTTTGCCAGTCGGTCTAAAGTAAGTACTTCGTGCGATAAAACTCCTTCACCAGTTTCGATAATTTGCTGTGCTTCTTCGTAGGTAAAACGCTGGTTCGAATGAATCACTGTTTTTCCAAACCACTCTTTGCTCATTTTGCCCTGATCGTCCATTTCAAAAATTGCCGAGAAACAAAGTTTGTCTTCGTTGGGCCGCAAGGAACAAACGCCGTTCGAAAGGCGTTCCGGAAGCATAGGAACCACGCGGTCGACCAGATAAACCGAAGTGGCACGTTCCTGTGCTTCGTCCTCGATAATCGTATTTGGAGTTACATAATGTGTAACATCGGCAATGTGCACGCCAATTTCCCAGTTTCCGTTTTCGAGTTTTTGCAGCGACAGTGCATCGTCGAAATCTTTTGCATCTGCCGGATCGATGGTAAAAGTGGTTACGTTCCGTATGTCGCGCCGTTTTTTAATTTCCTCGTTAGGAATTTCGAGTGGTATTTTTTCGGCAGCGCGATCTACTTTTTCAGGGAATTTATGTGGCAATTCGTATTCGGCTAAAATGGCGTGCATTTCGGCGTCGTTGTTTCCAACATCACCCAAAACTTCGATAATTTTTCCGAACGGACTTTTAGCATTTTCGGGCCACTCGGTAATTTCGGCAATTGCTTTTTGCCCGTTTTTAGCACCATTCAGTTTCTCTTTTGCAATAAAAATATCGAATCCGGCTTTTCCGGATGGAATTAAAAAAGCAAAGTTTTTTGACGTTTGTACCGTTCCAACAAAAACCGATTTGGCTCGTTCCAGAATCTCGAGTACTTCGCCTTCCAAATCATGCTTTTTGCGCCGTGCATATATTCGAATGCGAACTTTGTCGCCGGCCATTGCATGTTTCAAATTGCGCGACGATACAAGCACCGGCCGATCAATTTCTTCGCTGTTAACATAAGCAAATCCCTCTCGCTGCATTTCTACAATTCCACTGGCAGTACCGGTTTTGGCCTTTAATTTATATTTTCCGCGCGAAATTTGTTCGAGGTAATCGTCGTCTTTTAATTCCTGCAAAACTACATTTACGAGCATGCGGGTTTCCATGTCTTTTATGCCGAGCCAGGTAGAAATCTGTTTGTAATTAACTGTTTTTCCGGGCTCTTCGTATAAGATGGTGAGAATTTCCTTTTTTAGTTTTTTCTTATTAAAAGCTCCAGTTCTTCTTTTTTTCTGAAACTTTTTTTTCTTCTTTTTTGCCATGGCAAATTGTGTATTATTATTTTGTAACAAGTTAGTTTTTTTATCAAACTTTCCACTCTTTTTTTTGCTGAAACCAGATTTCAACCTCTTCCCATATTTTTTTAGCATCACGAATTTTGTTCATTTTTTCGTAGGCTTCGTCAATCATTTCATCGATTCCGGTTCCGTAGCGATGAAACAATATTTTAAACTCGGGATAAGTAATTCCGGTTTGTTTTGCGATGTCGAATTTTTCGAGAGAAAGTTCGTAATTGTCCTTTATCGTTGCATTTTTAAAACTCGAGGGGAGTGGACTTTTTATGGTTTCTAAGATGTTGGAAACAGTTTTTGTATACAAAAAAGGAGAAAGTTTAACGGCTGTAATTTTTGCTGAATTCAAATCTACAATATTTTCTATTTCTTTTTGAATTTCAATTGTCGAACATTTTTGGTTTTTATCATTCAGGCTTTCGATTTGCAGCAAATTGTTGTTTTTAAATAAACGAAACCGGTTCTTTTTATTTTGAATAGATAACGCAAAATTTGAAGGAGATTTAATGTTCGTAATAAAAGCGATTTTCGCTATCGGCTTCTCTTGAATAATTGTTGAAATCTCAGCAGCATCGAAGTTGCTGTTCACCTCAACCTTCCCACCAATTGTCTCGAAATATTTTAGCAATTCAATCAACAATCGCGAAACGTTTATTTTGTATTCCTGAAAAACAACACCATTCAAATTGCTGATTTTCAAGAAAGAAAGATTTTCGGAAACTTTCTGATCGATCAATGTCGATTTTTCTCCAAGCTGATTTTTTAAAACCAGATCGGTAATTTTTGCCATCCATTTTACACCACCCGATTTGTTGTAAATTACTTTTTGGGGATGAACTAAATGCGGACTTAACAAAAACAAAGCTTTTAAAAGTCGTCTTTTTTTTGCCGAATTCAAGAGTTGAAAAAAATGAGAAGGAAAGGTCTCAGTGAGTTGAAAACTGTCGGAATGGTTCAAATTATGGCGGAAAACAAGCACTGTTTTTTGTTCGTTGTTTTGGTTTGAAATCGCTTCAATAACCTTGTCGATACTTGGATCGATATAAACGGCATCGTATTTTTGGGGTTTGATTTTGTTTGTTTTTCTGACCATTAATAAATTTTACAGCTTGTCTGTTTTTATTTAACAACACATAACATTCAATGTTTACAGGAATTTGTATGTTTGTACTCCATAAAAAACGAATGCAAATTAAAGGAAAAATACCATTATTAATTGTAGCTGCTTTGGCGTATGTTGTAATTATTTCGTCGTGTGCCAGCCAGGGAATGCCAATTGGCGGACCGCGAGATACCATTCCACCGATATTGCTTTCCACCGATCCGCAATTTAAAGAATTGAATTTCGACGGCGACAAAGTGGTTTTAACCTTTAACGAATTTATTATTCCCGACCAGGTTTCTGAAGCATTGGTGATTTCGCCTCCGCTGGAAAAAAGACCAACGGTCAGAACAAAAGGCAAATCGCTGGTGGTACAGTTTAACGAAGATTTGAAAGACAGCACAACTTACTCTGTCGATTTTAAAAATTCGATTGCCGACAACAACGAAAAAAATCCATACAACAACATGCGCATTTCGTTTAGTACCGGCGATGTTTACGACTCGCTTCGGGTTGCAGGGCGTGTAACGAATTCATTTAACCTGGAAGCCATCGAAAATGGTTTGGTGCTTTTGCAAAAGAATTTACACGATTCGGCAGTTTTTAAAGTGCGTCCGAATTACATTGCCAAAACCGACGAAAAAGGAATTTTTCTGATCGATAATATTGCTCCGGGTTCGTATCATTTGTTTTCGATTAACGATGCAAATAACGATTTACTATACAACGAAGGCGCCGAAGAAATGGCTTTTGTCGATACAATTATTGTTCCTGATGCACATTTTGTTGCTGAGTTAGACACGCTGGTAAAAGGGGTCGATTCGATGTTGATTACCGGACATACTCATTTTCACCCCGATCCGTTTTATTTAAAACAATTCACCGAAAATATTTTTGATCAGTATTTCGAATCCTATTCACGAGAAAACCGTTATCAATGTGTTTTTGTATTCAACGAGTCGGTAAAAGATACTTTTAAGCTTCAGTTGGTGGGGAACGAAACGCAGGATTGGTACCAGATGGAATACAACGAGAACGTCGATTCGCTGGTGGTTTGGATTGCCGATACAACGGTTGCCCGACTAGATACGCTTTTTATGGAAGTGTCGTATTTTCAACTCGATTCGATGGCTGAATTGTACGTTCAAAAAGATACGGTGGAAATGAATTTTGTGGACAAAGTTGAAAAGGACACCAAAAAAAGCAAAAAGAAAAAGGACGACGAGGAGGAGGAGAAACCCGAACCAATTCCACAATTTAGCTGGATAACAAATATTCCGTCGACAATAGAATTGAACAAAGGCTTGACAATTAAGGCGCCGCAACCGGTGAAATATTTCGACAGCACACAAATTGTGCTCTACCTTGCCGAAGACACCCTAAAAAAACCGCTGGCTTTTAAATTCGAAAAAGATACAAGCGCCTGGCGACAATATAAAATTTTGCACAAATGGGAGCCGGAAACCAAATATGTATTGGAAATCGACTCGGCGGCATGCGAGAATATTTACGGGATAACAAGTAAACGATTCACCAAAAAATTTACTTCGCGCGAAGAGGAATATTATGGAACAATCATCATCAATGCAACCAATGTAAGCTCGCCCTTATTAATGCAATTATTAAAAAACGATAACGATGAAACAGTTATAGTTGAAAAATCGGTTAGGGAAGATCAGACAGTAAATTTTCTATTTCTTCCGCCCGGGAAATACAGAGTAAAAGTAATATACGACGACAATGAAAATGGAAAGTGGGACACCGGAAGTTACCAGGACAATTATCAACCCGAAAGAGTTTCGTACATTAATTTTGTTGAAAAAGTGCGTTCGAATTGGGATAGCAAAATTACCTGGGATTTAAAATACGACCCGACTTTTGTTAAAAATATAAGAGACCTGGAATTGGAAGAACAGCAAAGAAAAGAGGCCGAGGAAAAAGCCCGCGAAGAAAAGGAGAATCCACAGCGTCAACAAATGCAAAACAGTATGTTCCAGGGTGGCAGTAGTTCGGGTAGCGGCGGCAATCTTATCCGACAATAATTTGCGGTTATTCGGCTGTTGTAGCTAATTATTTTCTACCTTTAATTTTAAATCGAGATTATTATGGCAAGTGTAAAAGACTTAAAAAAGGACATAGATTTAGTGATGTCGCTGGCATTAAGCGATTGTTTTTATGTGTTGGAATACAATGAAAAAGTGGATGAAAAAGCGGTGATGGGAATTGCCGAAGAAATCATTAAAATGCATCGTGAACTTCGTTTACGGGTAAATCATCCCGACGGTAAAGACAATCCGAAGATTGTAAAAAAATACTACCAAAGTGTAATTTCAGATTTGTTGACTTCGGTTGACGGCTCCTTAAAAAAGCTTTCGGCAGAAGTTAAAAAAGTGGTTTAATATTCTCTTTTGTTTTTTTTTGAAAAGAGAACCGATCTCTCTATTTTATTTGTAGAGGGATCGGTTCTTTTGGTTTTTAGTTGAACCGTTCTTTTTTTTCACCAGATTAAATATTTTATTAGCCACAACCTTGCCTTTATAAAAAGTGGTAATTTCCCATTTTCCCAATTTATCTTGCAACGGTTCCCAAATGCAATCGCCCAGATAAAACTCAAAATCGTTGGTACGTATAAATTGTTCTCCTGTAAAAGGGGCACGTAAATTTCCGTCTTCATCGGTAAACGGCGGATGGTCGATTACAAAAGTCAGCGTTTCTCCTTTTGCCTGTTTTACGTGCAAAACATAGCCAAATTCGGTTCCAATTTCTGCTTCAATTTCGGTTTCAAAATTCAGAATTTTCGGAATTTCTTTGCTGGCGCGATCCCATTTTGAGTATTCGCCGTAGCTGTACATTTTTATAATTGGTTTTCGTTTTCCCATTGTTAAATAGTCTCCAAATGTAACAAATGTTATACTTTTATTTAGAAACAATCTTAATTTTGCACTCCATTTACAGACGTGGAATTCATACGCAAAAATATCAAGTTTGTTTATATACTGGTCATACCGGTCTATTTTTACATTGTTCAGAATTCGATATTGAACAAACACACCCACGTTTTTTCCAACGGAATTGTTGTCACTCATTCTCATCCGATCGATAAAAACAGCGATAACCCAATTAACGAACACAAGCATTCGAAATCGGAAATACAGCTTTTTTGTAAATTAAATTTCGACTTCTCTAAAATTCCGGAACAAACTCAGCTCGATCATTTTATTCCTGAAAATTTCACCAAATATTTTCTTGAAAATGAGAATTCAACAGTTGTTTCTTCAGTACTGGAAATCGTTTCACGCGGACCTCCCACATTTCAGATTGCTTAATAATCCCCTTTTTAAGTTTTTATTCATCTGAAAATATTTTTATGAAATATACTACTGCAATTGTTTTGCTGTTGGTGGCATTTAGTAATTTTTGTTTTGCTGATTTGCCCGACGACAAAAAAAGAAAAACCGACGCCATGCTTTTTGGCGATGTTAAATCGAATGGCGAACACATTCCGTTTGCTACAATAACAATAAAAGGAACAACCATTGGAACTGCTGCCGATGCTAGCGGGCATTTTAAAATGACAAATTTGCCAGTGGGAAAACAAACTGTAATTATTTCGGCAATGGGCTATAAAGCCGAAGAGAAACCGGTTGAATTACACTCAAATAAAAGTGTTACCATTTTAGTCGAATTAATGGCCGATAACATTGGAATAGAGCAGGTTGTTGTTTCTGCCGATCGGAATTCGAAAAGTCGGAGAGAAACGCCAACCATTGTAAACAGCATTAATCCAAAACTTTTTCGGCGCACACAAAACGTCACCTTAAGCGAAGGTTTAAATTTTGCGCCCGGTTTACGAATGGAAAATAACTGTCAGAATTGTGGTTTTTCGCAGGTAAGAATGAATGGTTTGGAAGGCCCGTATTCGCAAATCCTGATTAATTCGCGCCCCGTTTTTAGTGGTTTGGCAGGTGTTTATGGTCTCGAATTAATTCCGGCAAACATGATCGATCGGGTTGAAGTGATTCGCGGTGGCGGCTCTGCCATGTACGGAAGCAATGCCATCGCCGGAACCATTAATCTGATCACAAAAGATCCGGTCGGCAATAATTTTGGCGTTTCCGGAAATTATGCGGTAACACCCGGTATTGAAGGTGAAAGTGCCAGCGATTATAACCTGAATTTTAACGGTTCGTTTGTTAGCGACGACTATAAAACCGGAATGAGTTTGTTTGGTTTTACAAGAACCCGAAATCTTTTCGATGCCAACGGTGATGGATTTTCGGAGCAGGCATTAATTGAGAATACAACGTTGGGAACAAGAATTTATCAGCGTTTGGGCGACCGTGGCAAAGTTACCATCGATTATTTTAATATCAACGAATACCGACGCGGTGGAAATAAATTTGATTTGCCACTGCACGAGTCTGATATTTCGGAAAGTGTAGATCATAAAATAAATTCGGCCGCTGCTTCGTACGATATTTTATTACGTGAAGAAGATAAATTTTCGGCTTTCTTTTCGGCTCAGGTGGTCGATCGTGGATCGTATTACGGCGCCAATCAGGATTTATCGGCCTACGGACAAACCGACGATTTTACGTTTGCTTCCGGAATTCAGTACATCAGACAATTGGATTATTTTGTATTTTCTCCAGCCACAATCACTTCCGGAATAGAAGTAAACGGAAGTGGATTAAGCGATAAAAAACTGGGTTATTACGATCCTTCGGAAGATAAACATTACGGGAATACCTTGGTTGCCGATCAGAAAGTTACAACGGAAGCCGCATTTTTACAATCGGAATGGAAACTTGAAAAGTTGATTTTTACCGCCGGATTACGCCTCGATCATTATCTGGTTTCTGATAATACCAACGAAATGGATGCAATTTCGGGGAATGTTTTGAGTCCGCGGGTAAGTTTATTGTACAACCTTTCCGAACATTTACAATTTAGAACCGGTTTTGCACGAGGTTTTCGGGCACCGCAAATTTTCGATGAGGATTTGCACATCGAAACTTCCGGCTCGCGAAAAGTTATTCATCAAAACGATCCAAATTTAAAACAGGAATCGTCGAATAGTTTTAACGCATCTTTTGATTATTCCGATCACATCGATAAATGGCAATTTCAGTTTTTGATTGAAGGATTTTACACCCAGTTGATCAATCCGTTTGCCAATGTTTATGGTATTCCCGACCAAAACGGTGTGGTAATTTACACCCGTACAAATGCCACCG
>JBNKOT010000343.1:0-9110 GCA_050294855.1 Draconibacterium sp.
TACAAAAAAACTTTCTCGTTTTTTTTTGTTTTGTGGATCCGATAAAAAAAATACAAACATAAAATGGAAACAATTAAATCGGTTAGTGTAACAATCGGTTCATCGATTCTAATGTCCCAAATGTAAATTGTATTTATTTCATTCATTTATACAATACTGTGTAGTGGATATTTGAGATACTCTCTAAAAGTAGAAACTTCCGTACTCTTTACAAACAGAAAATACAATTTGTTCAAATTGTTTATTGTTTAGAGCGGTTCAAAATCAATTTGTTCCATTCTTTTTATTGATTTTTATAAGTAGATTGCATCATCGAAACTATGCTGAATTTACCTTAAATCGAATCATTATGTTCTATCAAAAATCAACGAAACAGATTTGTTCATTCTTTTTCATACTCGTTTTTGTAATTGCATGTTCATTTGCATCTTTTTCTCAACAAATAATTCAGAAAACTTCTGCAAAACAGCGGGTGGAATGGTATAAAAAACACGTTGAATTAACTGAGAATTCGGTATTTAAAAATTTGCCCTGGCAATTTGTCGGACCAACCAATGTGAGTGGGCGAATGACAGACATTGAAGTTGTAACACCCAAAGGAGACAATTATACGGTTTATGTTGCCGGAGCATCGGGCGGAATATGGAAAACACAAAACGAAGGAATTACCTGGCAAGCGATTTTCGAACACGGAATGTCGACGGCTTTTGGCGATTTGGCGCTCGATCCGCAAAATCAGAACACAATTTGGGCGGGAACAGGAGAATGTAATATTTTCAGAAGTTCGAATGCCGGAGCAGGAATTTATCGATCGAAAGATGCCGGAGCAAACTGGGAACATTTAGGTTTAGTCAATACTAATACCATTTCGCGGATTATTGTACATCCGAAGAATTCCGATGTTGTTTTTGTGGCAGCCGGAGGAAACGAGTGGACCAACGATGAAGAACGTGGTGTTTATCAAACGACCGATGGCGGCTTATCGTGGAAAAAAATATTGTATGTCGATGATCAAACCGGAGCATACGATTTGGTGATGCATCCGAATAATCCAGATATTATTTATGCAACTACCTGGCAGCGTATCCGGAAAAAATGGAACGATCCAAGAACAGAATTGAACGATACAGAAACCGGGATTTATAAAACCACAGATGGAGGAAAAAACTGGTCGAAAATAAACAAAGGATTACCCGAAGCAAAATATCGCGGACGAATCGGGATTGATTTGTGCAAAGCTTCTCCGGATGTAATTTATGCCTTTGTCGACAATTACGAAAAGTTGGCAGAAGAGAACTCCTTAAACGAAACTACCGATGCGTACGGACGACCCAGCAGCGGCAGAATTAAAGGAGCAACCGTTTATCGTTCAAACGATGGTGGCGAAAACTGGACGCAGGTGAGCGAACAAAACAGTTATATGGAAGGCCTTTCGGGAACTTACGGATGGGTTTTCGGACAAATACGCGTCGATCCTGTTTATCCGGATAAAATTTATGTGATGGGACTCGCGTTAAATCTTTCGGAAGATGGCGGAAAAACTTTTCGTCCTTTGGGCGGCATGCACGGCGATCATCACGGTTTATGGATCGATCCGGCAAATCCAAATTACATCGTAAATGTAAACGATGGTGGAGTGGCTATTTCCTACGACGGCGAAAATTTCAGAACGTTTTACAACAACCTGCCTCTGGCACAATTTTTTAACATCAACTACGACATGGCCAAACCGTTTCATGTGTATGGATCGGTGCAGGATCATGGAAGTTACCAGGGTGTTGTTGACATTCGTCAGGGCAGAGATAAAATACCGGCGGTCGATTTTGAACGCGCACCGGGCGGCGAGGGGAGTAATCATGCGGTTAATCCAGTCGATCCGAATAAATTGTATTCTGCAGGTTTTTACGGAACCATTTCGAAAACAAACATGGCCAGCGGTGAAGAGAAAAGAATTATGCCAAAAACGCCGGACGGTGTCGATCGATTGCGTGGTCAGTGGTTAGCACCATTTATTTTATCACCACACAATCCCGGAATTATTTACCATGGGACACAGTTTATTCACCGTTCGATGGATGAAGGTGAAAGTTGGGTGAAAATCAGTCCGGATTTAACGTATAATAACGCAGACAAAAAGGGAGATATTCCGTATCAAACCATTTTTACTATTTCTGAATCGCCCTTAAAGTTTGGAGTGATTTATGCCGGAACCGACGATGGTAGGGTCTGGATTACAAAAAACAGCGGCGAAAAGTGGACAGAAATAAATGCCGGTTTGCCTTACGGAAAATGGGTGACACAAATGGAAGCATCGCGTTATGACCAGGCTTTGGTTTATATGACACAAAACGGTAAACGTGATGATGATTTTGCTGCTTATATTTGGAAATCGCAAGATTATGGAGAAACATGGATTGATATATCGTCGAATATTCCATGTGGCCCGATAAATATAATTCGCGAAGACCCACAAAATAAAAATATTCTTTATGTTGGAACCGATTACGGCGTTTATGTTTCGACAAATGCCGGCGAAACCTGGGAAAGTTTACCCGGTAATTTACCCACAACTTATGTGCACGATTTGGTGATTCATCCGCGCGATGATATTGCAGTGATTGGAACACATGGTCGAGGAGTTTGGGCAATGGATATTCGTTTAATTCGCGATGTTGCAAATGTAAATAATGATGCAGTTTGTGAAATCCTTGAGTTTGAAAATTGTAAACTTCCGATGGGAACAAACTACTGGTTCCGAAGAACTGCAAAGCTTTTAAATGCTGCATTCTTTTTAAAGTCTAACAAAAAGACAACTGTTAATATTGTAAATTCGAACGATGAAGTTGTAAAAAATATTGAAATAGAAGGAGTAAAAGGGTTAAATTTTGTCAAGTGGGATTTAATGCTCGACAACGAAAATTTGACAAAAGCAGGAACTTATAAACTTCAAATAAACGGGAAAGATTTTTCGGTTGAAAAGGAATTTGAAATTGAAAAACCGGGAAGGAGATAATTGAAACAGAAGTTGAAAATATCGTTTTAAGAAATTACTTTTTACCCTTTTTTATTGATAAACGCGTTTTATGTTTTTGCACAAAATGATAATGCTGAAAAATTACTTATCAAAGTTTGTTCAGCACACTGATGCCAATGAGCACGTTCGGATAAGTTACTACGAAAGAAAAGCAGGAGCAAAGGAAAAACCGTTTAAGCCGGAGAATGAGTATATTCATCGTTGTATGCTTGCCTATGGCGGAATAGGATTGTTTTTCGAAAAAGCAGATTACACCAACAACGCATTTATCCGTTTTTGGCTGGATTGGCTCAATGATGAAAGTGTCGAAAAAAGTACATTCCCGAAAAAATAAAAAGTTGATTTTTCAGACCATTTTTTTGAGATTCATTGCCATATTTTTTACCGTTTGCAAACCAAGTGTATCTGTTCTTGCATCGCCAACAATTGTAGCGCCGGCATGACTAAAACCCGCTCCGTCGTTGATTACTTTCATGTTGTGTTGCAGCAGAAAAGTATGAATATTCTGAATGGTTGTTTCTTGTCCTCCATTTCTGAAGTTTCCACAGGCAATGGCACATCCGGTTTTCCCTTCGAGTTCGAGAGGTTTTTCATAGTCTGGGCGAAATAGTACGGTTCGATCCATCATAACTTTTAGTTGCCCCGAAACCATTCCGAAACACACCGGAGATCCGATTATTAATCCGTCGCACCAGCGAAGCGCATCATAAATTTCGTTCATATCGTCATCAAAAATGCATTTACTTTCTTTCTGACAATTCCAGCAAGCGATACACGGATGAATGTCTTTGTTGGCAAGCGAAATAAATTTTGTTTCAACATTGTCGTAATTCAATATTTCTAGCGCGTATTGAACCGCAAAAGTTGTGCTCCCGTTTAAATTTGCGCTGCCCGATATTCCTAGTATTTTCATTTGCCGTGTTTTCAGTTAAAAATAGAACGAAAAATAAAACTTACAAAATATCGTTTTAAAACGATGCTGAAACATTCATTTAATGTAAAGATGATAAATTCGTCGATTTCAAATAAATGCTTAGTTTTGGCAACTCAAAATGAAAACTATGGAATTTAAAAGAATATTGGTGATTGTTGTTGTGTCGGTTTTAATGGCAAGTTGTGGTGGTTCAAAGGTTTTAACAAGCTATAAAACAAATGCCGAAACCTTGAGTGCATCGGGCAATTTTGTAGGAGCTACTGAAGCATGGACGCATTTTTTCGAACAATCTCCGATTGATGAAACCACAGGAGCAGATTTTGCAACTGCTGCTAAAACAGCCTTTAAAAGCGGTAACATTGACTTGGCCTTAAGCTGGTTCGATCAGGCGAGATACAAAAATTACTCCGATTTTAAAATGTACCAGACACTTGCCGAAATTCAACATCAGAAAAAAAATATTTCGAAAGAACTTACAGCTTTGGAAAATATTGTTGACAATTATCCCGATCAAGCCAATCAGATTGACAAACGATTATTCGACGTGTATCACGAAATAGGATTGAACGACCAGGCGCTGAATGTTTGGGAACGTTTGGACGAAAAATTAAAAGGAGAACTTTCTACTTTGGAAAGTTATTTTCTGATTCAGAAATCGTTAAAAGATTCGACAGTTTGTGATGCCGTTGCACTTTCAATCTTAGAGAAAAACCCGGTAAATGTTGATGCACTCGAATGGATGGCAAAAAAATACTACTGGCTTGGTGAAAACCGCTACCAGAGCGAATTAGAGAAGTACAATAAAAATAAAACCACCAAACAGTACAAAATCCTTTTAAAGGAACTTGACATTGCGACAGCCGATTTAAAAAAATCGTTGACTTACCTCGACAAGCTTTGGAAAATCGAAAAGGAAAAAGAATATGCCAGTTATTTCGCTAGCATTTACGGTCGTTTTGGCGACGAAAAGAAAACCAATTTCTATAAAAAGTTGATGAAGTAGAAAAGGGACAGAACAACAGAATTATAGAAGGATTTAAGAACTGACTAACTGAAGGAGCATTATTCTGCTTCTCTCAAATAAAAAACAAAGCCATTTTTTTCGCCGATCTTTCTAATGTCGGAATATTGATCCATTAAATGTGCACGATGGATTTTGGTTACAAAATACACATCTTTATCTATCGCTCCGGTTAGCAGCCAATCGTCATTATAAAAATTCTTGTTTGAAGGTGGCTCCGTTTCACCGTAAAAATAAGTGGCATACGATTTAAAATGTACGTTTTTGATGTACACATCTTTTCCGGCTTTCGATTCGAAAAATTCAATTAAAGCAAGCTGCGAATATCCTTCGATTTTGGGAACGATAAACAATAAAATAGAAAAGGTAAAAAGTAAGGTCACCGACCAAAGAAAAACAGCGCGTTTTACAATCTGTTCCTTTTTTACGTACATAAAAATCAGAATTACGGCTATAAAAAATAGCGCTCCCGGTAAAAATTCAAATCCGCTCCATTTTACGTCAGCAGCCAGATTCGCCACGGTAAAATCGTCGTGAATCCAGTTTTTTGCAATAATTTCGTTTTTATACTGAGCAACAAATTGCAACAAGATCACAGGCAGCGCCATTAAAAAGGCAACAAAAATAATCAGTGCCGTTTGCCAGGTACTCCAGCGGTATTTTTTTGTAAGCGCATTGGCAACAAAATTGGCGGCCAGAAAGGTGAGTGGAAAATAAGCCAGCGACGAATAATGCAGAATTTTTGTTTTTACAATCGAAAATAAAATCAGCACCACCCAAAATAAAATCAGCATCCAGCGTTTCATTAAATAATACTTTGCATCGAGCAGATTTTCGCTTTTAAACGATTTTAAGGCTAAAATAGAACTAGGAAACACACCAAAGAATAACACCACAAAATGGTAGCCGAAAAAGCCTCCATGTCCGGCATCTTTGGTTTGAAACAAACGGATTTGATACACAATAAACTCCACAACAGTGTCGTAATTTCCATTTATTATTTGAATGATAAACCAAAATCCACCAACAATCGTCAACACCAAAAAGAATGTGAGCACTTCAATAAATTTCACTTTTACTTTAAAGCGGACAATCAACAAATAAATGCCGGCAGTGAGGGCAACCAGTAAAAAACCAACCGGCCCTTTTGTTAAAATTGCCAGGCCAGCAAAAGTTGCCGACCAAACAGCATTTTTAATTTTTGTTGAATTTTCGGGGAATGAATACAACATTAATTGATAAACGCTCAGAAAAATAAATAGATTGAACCAGGGATCGATGATGCCCGATTTAAAGTAGAAAAATGGCAGAACCGATCCGGCGTAAGCCAGCACCCAAATCAATCCAAACTGATTGTCACGAAGTTTACGGCCGATGTTAAAAAGTACCAACAAAGTAATAATACCACAAATGGCATTTGGGAAACGAGCTGCAAATTCATTGATACCAAACATTTTCATCGATAAAACCTGCAACCAGATAAAAATGGGAGGTTTTTCCCAAAACGGCAGGAAGTTGATTTTTACGGTCATATAATCGCCAGTAACAATCATTTCTCGCGCAGCTTCGGCAAAATTAATTTCATCCCAATCGAAAAGATGAACACCGCCCAGAAAGGGAATAAAAATCAGCGCAGCGATGGCTACGATAAAAAGTCGAATTTTAAACGGATGTATGTTGTTCATTTATCTGCTAATTAAAGATAGGTCTAAAAAGGCTTTTTTCGAATTCGAAAGCCACCAAAACATTAAAAACATAATCGATGTTCCAAGGATAGAACCAACTGTGATATCGATTAAAAAATGTTGCGAAAGATAAACTCTAGAATAACCAACAATAGCAGCCATAAAAAACCAAAACAATTTTAATCCTTTATTTGGGCTGATCAGTGCCAGCATAAAAAACACATTAAAAGCAGTTCCGGTATGCCCCGATGGGAAACTTTGCAAAACATTCAATTTTACTCCTTCAACAAAATGCAACTGATAATTTTCGTAGAGTTCGAAATATTTTGAAGGGCGGTAAACATCGCCAAGAATAACTTTTTTAAAGAGATTGATAACGATGGCCGTAATCAAACTGCCTGACAAAAAAACAATGGCATGCCGGTATTTTACAAAGAGAAGGACGATGGTAAGAATTGCAATAACCGCTCCGTCGCCCAGGTTTGTAGCGTATTTGAAGAATAGATCGAAAAAAGGAGAATTGGCCTGATTCGATAAAATATGCAATTCCGGTTTTTTGTAAATCGCCAATAAAAACGTACAAATTAACAGTACAAAAAAATAGGGCACCAGAAAGTATCGATTTTCTTTGAGAAGTTGTCTCATAGACTTTGTGTTCAATTTTTATGAAAGTCAAAATTCAATAAAAAAATTGAAAAAGCAAGATTTTAAGTTGTCGATAGTTGCATTTTCCTTATTTTTTCTGAGCGCGGCAAGAAACATCTTTAAATTTCTGATGTTTCATTTATATTTAAATCTTTTAAAAAAGGAAACATGAGCGGACATCATAGAGGTGCTTCATCGCATTTCGATAACAAGAAAAAAATTTCGAAGGAAGGATTAAAAAATGTATTAAAGCTTTTTGCCTATATAAAACCATACCGGCTTGAGTATTCGATTGGGATGTTTTTCTTGCTCGGTGCGAGTTTGGCAAACCTTGCTTTTCCAAAGCTTTTGGGCGATTTGGTCGATTCCGGGAACAAGGGAACGCTGGAGGAAAATTTAAATCATATCATTGTTTTATTGCTGGTGATTTTGGCAATTCAGGCTTCTTTTTCGTATTTCAGAGCCGTAATTTTTGTGAATGTTACCGAAAAAACGATGGCCGATATTCGCCGTTTTACCTACAATCATTTAATAAAATTACCACTTAGTTTTTTCGACAAACACCGGGTGGGAGAGTTGAACAGCCGAATTTCCTCTGACATTTCGATGTTGCACGAAACGTTTACTACCACGCTTGCCGATTTTATTCGACAGATGGTGGTTATTGTTGGTGGAATTGGATTGTTGGTTTATACCTCGCCACAATTAACCGTTTTTATGTTGGTGATCTTTCCAGTTGTAATTTTAAGCATTTGGTTTTTTGGACGATTTATTCGTAAACTTTCGCGAGAAGCACAAAAAAGAACCGCTGAGTCGAACACAGTGGTTGAGGAAACTTTGCAGGGAATCAGAAGTGTAAAATCGTACACTAACGAATATTTTGAGATCGAACGTTACCACAACAAAATAAAGGAGGTGGTAAAAGCTGGTATGAAAGCAGGTGTGTATCGCGGTCTTTTTAGTTCGTCGCTGATTATTGGTTTGTTTGGAACTTTGGTGGCTGTAATCTGGCGCGGTGCTTTGTTGCTGCAAAACGGACAAATGGAAACCGGAGAATTGTTTTCGTTTGTAATTTACTCCGGTTACATTGGCGGAACAATTGGTGGTGTAGCTGCTGTGGTTGCCCGCATGCAGCGTTTTATCGGTGCTACCGAAGATTTGCTTGAAATATTTGATTCGGAACAAGAAAAAATAGAGGAGCTTTCGATGCTCGATAAAAATATTGAATTAAGCGGTAGAATTCGTTTTGATGATCTTACTTTTGCTTATCCAACACGATCGGACACCCCTGTTCTGAAAAATATTAATCTCGAAATTGAACCTGGTCAACTGATTGCTCTTGTTGGAAAAAGTGGTGCCGGAAAATCTACATTCGCAACCCTGATTCTAAATTTGTACGATGCAAGTTCAGGAACTATTTTCTTTGATGATTATTCGGTGAATGATTTAAAAATAACGGATTTACGAAGTCAGATTGCGTTGGTTCCCCAAGACATTTTTTTATTTGGTGGAACGATAAAAGAGAATATCGCCTACGGAAAAAAGGATGCAGATGATACAGCAATTCTTGACGCGGCACAAAAAGCACATGTATTGGAATTTGTTGATCGTTTCCCGGAAAAGCTTGAAACGGTGGTGGGAGAGCGGGGAACACAACTTTCGGGCGGGCAACGACAAAGGGTTGCCATTGCGCGCGCCATTTTAAAAGATCCTAAAATTCTGATTTTGGATGAAGCCACTTCTTCGCTCGATTCGGAATCGGAACAGCTGGTACAAAGTGCACTCGAAGAA
>JBNKOT010000344.1:0-3732 GCA_050294855.1 Draconibacterium sp.
TGAATTAAAATTTGCCATGCAGGGCACAGATATCTCCGGCGCTGAAATCGATTTATTTGTTACACGATGGAATGAAAGTGTTTCGGCATGGAACCAGAACGTGTTTTATCCAAACAGCACATATCCCAATATTATCAATAATCAGGTTTTTGAAGATTGTTCTTCAGATCTTGACTCAGTAAAAAATTACACTTTATCGAGAGGATTTGATAATTTGGGCGATTTATACAACGATGCAATTTTAAAAATAGAAGAACTAAACGAGAAAAACCAAAACTCGGTTTGTGCATCCGTATCTATTTCACTCGACCAATCGTTTGTTATGACCCGCGAAGGTTTTAGAGGAACGCTAACGCTAAATAATGGTCACGAAACTGAGGCCATAAAGGAATTTGAGCTAAATCTTGAAATAAAAAACCGTGATGGAGAACTTTGTAACGATCTGTTCCAGATAGAAACTGAAACCTTGAATCAACTAACTGGAATTGATGGAACAGGAAGTCTTTCCGCAAATGAAAGTGGAACAGCAACATTACTTTTTATTCCTGAAAAAGAAGCAGCACCAACAACTACAACAAGTTATTCCTTTGGTGGAAAAATTAGCTATCTCGACCCGTTTACAAATTCCATTGTTACCAAACAGCTTTTTCCGGTAGTTTTAGAAGTTCACCCAAGCCCGGATTTGCATTTGCATTATTTCTTACAAGCCAACATCCTGGGTGACGATCCTTTGACTCCTGAACTCGAGCCTGTTATCCCAGCAGAACTTGCATTGATGATCGAGAACAATGGTTATGGCCAAGCTTCAAATGTTCAGGTCAATTCAGCTCAACCCAAAATAATCGACAGTGAAAAAGGCTTAGAAATAGAATTCTTGTTGGTTGGTTCCAACCTTCAGGGACAAGCGCATAATTTAGGATTAACAGATATCGAGTTCGGCAATATCCCGGCTCAAACCGCGATATCCGGACAGTGGTGGTTTACAAGCAGTATTCTAGGCCACATTATTTCCTACAATGCAACACTCACACACCTCAACAGCAGAGGTAATCCTGAATTGAGTTTGATTTCGGATATTAGTACACACGAACTCGTAAAAAGCATGCAGGTTTATGGAGCACTGGACGATGATTTACCTGACTTTCTGGTGAACGACACGAAAGATATTGATCAAATTCCCGATGCCATTTACCTGTCACAGGGACAATCTACTTTTAATGTTTATAAGGCAAATTCAGGATCTTTTAATCAGGCAGTTAAAACTCCTGATTTTACTACAACACTATCAGTTTCTCCACGTTTTAAGGGTTGGAATTACATCAAACTCGACGATCCGGGAAACGGACAGTTCGAAATTGCCAGTGTTACCAGAAACAACGACGGACAAGAAATACCGTTATCAAACTGCTGGTTGTCGCATGTTAGTTTCCCCGATGGACAGGAACATATTTATGAAAATAAATTCCATATCGTAGATGATTTTGAAACAATACAACCCCAAAGTTATACCGTAATTTGGACTCCAAAAGAATCTGCCCCATTAGAAATTGTTGAAGTGCAGGGTGCACCTTCACAAATTACAACGACTCCGGTTTCTGAGTTGAAAGTAATTTTTAACAAGGAGATCGATCCGGCATCTTTTACTTTCGATGACATCGTTATACAATACGAAAATGGATCAAATCTTGCCGACAATTCAATGCTTATAACCAAGCTTAATCGAACAAGTTTTAAGCTGAACATTGAAGGTTTAACAAGTGGCGATGGAAATTATTCGCTGACAGTAAACACTGACAGCATAAAGGATTTAGCAGGCAATTCCGGGTTAAACAGTGCTTCGGTTTCGTGGACACAATCCTTGTCGAACCCGGCAATCGAAAAATTTATTGGAATACCAGCAACCACCAGCAACGAACTTTTCGATTCCATTCAACTAAAATTTAACATCGAAATTGATGTCAGCACCTTGAATGCTGAAATATTTGTTTTGGAACGTGATGGATTGCCAATTAATACAACCTTGTCAGTAAATCAGGCCGACGACAGTTTTACTTTATTTACCATCAGTAATATTAAAGATGCCCTGACTCAAGATGGAGAATACAGACTTTGGGTCGACTTGACCAAAATTCGCTCTTTAACCGGATTATTTGGAATTGATGTACAATTTACTGAATGGACTATTGATAATTCTCCACCCGAAGTATTATCGTTTACAGAAATCGAAGGAGAAAAAATTGACAAACAGCATTTAGCCGAAATTCAAATTGAATTCTCCGAAACCATTTCTGATTTCACACCTATAAACTTCGAATTATGGAAAAACAATTCGTTGATACCAACTCCACAAGTTGTAATCCAAGCGCTTTCCGAATCTGTATATTCGATTTCCAACTTTGGAATTTTAACATACAATGAAGGTTATTATACCATTAAAGTAAAAATTGGCGATATCTCCGACAAAGCCGGAAATTTTGGAATTATTCAAAATAAAAACAACGAATATTCGTGGCAGGTCGACCGCACTCCTCCAATCGCAGTTAGCAATTTGGCAATTCTGCCGGATTTAGGCTCCAGCAACACCGACAAAATAACTACCGGCGATAGTTTAGCCATTTCGATGATCGTTAATGAAAATAAAACAAACATAGAACTATTCGAAGTAAATGGAAGTAAAAATACCTTACTTACAAAAATTGTCAACGTAAAATCAGGACCGCTGGTAATTCCGGTATATTTCCCGAACGGGGGGCAGATTAAAACCAAAGTTGTTTGCTCCGACAGTTTGGATAATACAGTTAGCACACCCTTTGAGTTTTATAACGACAAAACCAATTTACATGCAAGTATTAGTGGGGCACCTCAAACAATTGTCGCGAAACACCCCGATTCTTTACGGGTAAAATTCTCAGATAAAATCCGATCCGAAGATTTTTCAAACTCAGTACTGACTCTGTTACACGATGGAAAACCATTGTCGGCAGATGTTCTTACTATTATTGAAATCGGCAACAACGAATTTCTTATTAAAGGATTTGATGCATTAAAACTCCAAAACGGATACTTTACTTTGACGCTTGATTTAAGCAAAATCGAAAAACTTTTAAGCGGTAAAATTGGCACAGGCAAAGTTACAACAGCATGGAAAATTGAAGTTCCGAACAGTGCTCCGATTGCCAATGCCGGTTTCGATGCGCAGGTTCGTCAAGGCCAGGTTTATACTTTTGATGGTTCTGCAACGCTTGATCCTGATGGAGATTCAATTTCGTATTATTGGTATGCTCCAAATGGAATTATTTTATTGTCGCCTAATCAAGAAAAACCAAATTTTGTTGTGCCCCGAGATCCAATTGGAACCGTTTATTCATTTATGCTTTCGGTGAGCGATGGAAAATTGACTCAAACCGATAAAACACAAGTTCGAATTAGTAAATTAATAATTGAAGAGACTATCGATGCGAGTATCTGCAGTAATGAGATTTACGAGTTAGGATCTCAAAACCTAAGCACATCAGGAGTTTACTCCGAAACATTCGTCGCTTCCGATGGCACCGATTCTACGAAAATTTTGAATTTAACTGTTAATCCAATGGACTCTGTCGAAGTCTCGGCAACAATTTGTGCAGGAGATCAAGTCGAAATCGGAACTTCTGCTTACAACGAAACAGGAACTTTCATTACAACTCTCAGCAATCAATTTGGGTGCGACAGTGTTGTAACGCTCGATTTAAC
>JBNKOT010000345.1:0-12645 GCA_050294855.1 Draconibacterium sp.
GTTGATTTTGGAAAAGACGAAGAAAATCTTTTGGGAGATGTTACGCCCAAGGAACTTCACAGCAAAATTCATGCTGTGGTGAGTGGGCATCAGCAAAAAGTGCAAATCATCTTCAAAAATATTATCGAAGAACTAAAAGAAAATGATATATACATGGTGAATGAGAATGAACTTACTCACCAACAGGGGATTTATGTAAATAAATATTTCGACGAAAAGGTGCTGCCCAACCTGGTGCCAATTATGCTGCATAAAAAAACAAAATTTCCGTATCTGCGCGATCGTTCTGTTTATCTGGCGGTCAAGCTATCGAAAAAATCAAATCCTGAAGACATTGCTTATTCGCTTATTCGTATTCCCAGTATTTCGGTTCCACGCTTTTTAGTGCTTCCAAAAATAGGGAAGAAAAAATACGTGATTATGCTCGACGATATTATTCGTTTTTGTATGAGTGACTTGTTTTTTTACTTTGATTACAATGTTTATCAGGCATATACCATAAAAGTTACCCGCGATGCAGAACTCGATATCGACGATGATATCTCGAAAAGTTTTATGGAGAAAATGAGTCATAGTTTGAAAAGACGAAAAACAGGAAAACCGGTTCGTTTGATTTATGACCGCGAAATGCCCGATGACTTAAAACATTTCGTTTTGAAAAAAATGAAACTCGACAATACAAAAAATGCTGTTGTGGGAGGTCGTTATCACAATCATCGCGATTTTATGAATTTCCCGGAAATCGGGAAAAAGAAACATTATTATCCGAAGTTGCCACCGTTCCGACATAAAGATTTGCGCCCACACACCAGTATTTTAAGGGTAATCAGCAAAAAGGATGTGATGTTGCATTACCCGTACCAAACCTTTAATCATTTTATCGATTTGTTACGCGAAGCAGCGATCGACCCAAAAGTAAAAGAAATTGGAATTACCATTTACCGGGTAGCCGGAGCTTCGAAAGTTGTAAATGCACTTTTAAATGCGGTGAGAAACGGAAAGGAAGTGACGGTGGTGATCGAATTGCAGGCACGTTTCGATGAGGAAGCAAATATTTTATGGTCGAATAAATTACAAGAAGAAGGTGCCACGGTAATTAATGGTGTGCCCGGAATGAAAGTTCACAGTAAACTGGCATGGATAAAACGCAAAGAAAACGGGAAGTTTAAAAACTACGCTTACATTGGGACCGGTAATTTCCACGAAGGTACTGCACTGGTATATTCCGACGAAGGACTCTTAACTTCTGACCCGCGACTGGCCGATGAGATCGAAAATGTTTTTGAATTTTTTAAGCATAATTATAAACATTTCGATTACAAACATTTGGTGGTGAGCCCATTTTATATGCGGAAGTTTTTTACCGACAAAATCGAACAAGAAATTAAATTGGCAAAACAAGGCAAAAAAACCTGGATGACCATTAAAATGAATAGTTTGATCGATCCGAAAATGATGCAAAAAATAAGGGAAGCCAGCGAAGCAGGAGTAAAAGTTCAATTGATTATTCGTGGAATTTTTGGTTTACGACTCAACAACGAACAAAATAAAAACATTACTGCCATTAGTATTGTCGACAAATACCTGGAACATTCGCGGATCTTTATTTTTGGAAATGGTGGCGACGAAGAAATGTATATCTCATCGGCCGATTGGATGCCACGAAATTTAAACCGACGCATCGAAATTGGCTGCCCGATTTACGATCCCGAAATTCGTGCAGAACTAAAAGAAATGATCAACATTCAGTTGAAAGACAATTCAAAGGCAAGGATTCTGGATGCAGAACTCGAAAACCATTATAATCCAGGAGGAGAAACCACCTACCGTGCACAGGAAGATTATTACAATTATATAAAAAATAAACATCATATTGTTATGAAAATATATCACAATCCACGTTGCTCGAAAAGCCGACTGGGACTTCAGTACCTCGAAGAAAAAGGTTACGATATCGAAATCAAAAAATACTTGGTTGAAGGCATTACGGAGTCGGAATTAGCAGATGTAATTTCAAAATCGGGTAAAAAAGCTTTTGATTTTGTTCGCACACAAGAAGCCGATTACAAGGCAAATTACAAAGACAAACAAATTTCTGACAAAGAATGGATAAAAATACTGGCTGAGAATCCAAGATTATTGCAACGCCCGATTGTGGTAAACGGAAGCAAAGCGGTTTTGGCCAATCCGCCCGAAAATGTAGAAGAGATTATGTAACCAGACAATCTGCAGAGGTTTTGCCTGGAAGAACGCCAACTCACAGAATTTTATTTAGTTGATTTTCAACCGCGTTTGTAATCCTTTGATTTCGTTTTCTAATCTGGTTCTACTTTTTAAAGCTTTCGAAAGTGCGAGTGCATCTTTAACAGCCTCTTTATCGTAGGTTTCAAGAATAATATAATAGTATTCTTTTCCGAGAAAAACGGCCTTTAAATTCCGTTCGGTGTTGTTGGCAATAAATTCAATTACTCCATTGTCACTGCCATTTCGGTACGACACTTTTTCCCACTTGTCATCACTAAAATCGCTGTGGTGGTTGTTCGGATTTCCAATTGGTATCGAATCTGTTTTTGCATCATCGCCCTGGTCATACACGCGCAGTCCGTAATGGTTTAACCACTTTTCGCCGTGGTAATTACTGCTAAGGAATAAATCGCCGCGTTCATCCAAATGGATTTGAATGTAAGAACGGTCCCACGCCCGTTTAAAGGTTTGTCTTTTATGAATGTATTGGGTGTACCGATCGAATTCAGTTTTCTCTTTTTCAAACGATTTTTCCAAAGCTGCTATCCGAACTTTTATTGTATCGAGTTCCGATTCTTTGCGTTGAAGCAAGGAAAAACGAACTTCGTTCATTAAACTTTTTGCTGCATTCGACGCATAAATTGCTTCCGGAAATAATTTGGTAATGCTGTCGAGATGAAGTAGTGCCGACGAAGTATCTTGTTTCGATAAAAGTGTTTTTGCAAAATTTACTTTTGCCATGGCTTTGTCTTCTTCAGACGGACCGCAGGCCACAACAATAATTGCCAATAAAAGCACGAAAAATTGAATTGCTTTTCTCATTATAATTAGTTTTGTGCAAAATTACTATTTTAAACGGAAATTGTCAGACCAATCGTATATGAACACCAATTCAGTTGAGTTTTTTAAAAAACACACAATCGATCAAACCGACGGTAAACACGAAATTGTTCTTGCTGTCTGGGAAATTGGAAATCCGGGAAACATCGGTCATATCATCCGACTGGCACATAATGTAGGTGCAAAAAAGGTACTTTTTGTAAACGATAAACCCGAATTCCGATCTTCAAAAATTAAAAAGACAGCCGGTTTTTCTTTTAATCAAATGGATTGGGAATTTATTTCGCAAAACAATTTTATAAAGTTTTTGAAAGATGATTATCGGCTAACAGTGCTTGAAACCTGCGAGGGATCAGAAAATATTTTTACCGCAAATTTGCCCGATAAAACGGTTCTTCTGGCCGGAAACGAATCGCACGGATTGCCAACAGGAATAATTAACAAAAGCGATCTTCGGGTTCATATTCCAATGCCTGGAGACTGCAAGTCGATGAATATTTCTCAGGCACTCTCGGTTGCTGCTTTCGAGTGGTACCGGCAAAAAACAAAACCGATTTCTGAATAAATAGTTCGTTATCTGATTTACAATAATTAAACAATCTCTAATTGTTGGCAGGATTAATAGATTGTTTCTATCTTTAAGCTAAAATAAAACTACACCATGGTTACTTTAACACAGTTGGAATACATTGTTTCGGTAGATACATATCGCCATTTTGGCAAAGCCGCCGAACACTGTTTTATTACTCAGCCAACCCTTTCGATGCAAATTAAAAAGCTCGAAGAAGATTTGGAAATTATCATTTTCGACCGAAGTAAACAACCATTGATTCCTACCGATGTGGGAGCTCGGATTATCGAACAGGCACGGATTGTATTAAAACAATCGGAAGAAATAACCAACATTGTAAAAGACCACAAAAACCAGGTTTCTGGAATGCTGAGAATTGGAATTATTCCAACACTAGCACCCTATTTATTGCCGGTGTTTATTGGGAACTACAAAAAGAAATATCCGAACATTTTTATTAAAGTTGTTGAAGCAACCACCGAAAATATTGTTGGTTTATTGAATAAAGATTTAATAGATGTTGGCATTTTGGTTACACCCTTGAAAGAGGAAAAAATAATTGAAAAACCTGTTTTTTACGAAGAGATGTTGATTTATGCCAACGACGGACATAAGCTGCACAAACAAAATGTAATTGAATTAAAAGACATTGCAACACCCGAAATCTGGCTGCTCAGCGACGGACATTGTTTTCGCGACCAGGTAGTTAATTTGTGTTCGTTTTTAGGAACCACCGATAGTCAGTTGCCCTTTCATTTCGAAGCAGGTTCGTTGGAAACACTCATGAACATTGTCGATCGCGAAGGCGGACTGACAATTATTCCCGAGCTGGCAAAAGCAACCATGTCGGCAAAACGTGCAGCGAATGTGAGAAAATTTACGAATATAACTCCGTTGAGAGAAGTGAGTTTGGTGTACTCACGTCATTTTGCCAAGCATAAGTTAATTAATTTGTTGTGGCGCGAAATTAAAGATTCCGTCCCCGAGGAACTACAAAATGATGACCGCGGAACCATAGTAGAATGGAAATAAAAGAGGACGCACAAGCAAGTAACTCCTTGAAAATCTTATTCTCAATTCGTTAAAATCAAAATAATTTTAAAAAAACAGGTTTAATACAGGACTCTGTTTTTGTAATTAAAAAATTTATTTACCTTTGCGCCGCAATTAGCGGGCGTGGCGGAATTGGTAGACGCGCTAGACTTAGGATCTAGTGCCTTATGGCGTGGGGGTTCGAGTCCCTTCGCCCGCACACGAAGAACCGTCAACATTCCAGTAATGGCAAATGTTGGCGGTTATTTGATTACAGACGATTGAAAAAAATTTTATCATCATGAACATTAACAGGGAAAATATCGACGATGTAAATGCAGTAATTAAAGTGCTGATCGAAAAAGCTGACTATGAAAAAGAAGTAGCCGGAAAACTTAAAGAGTATCGTCAACAAGCTTCTATTCCGGGTTTCAGACCGGGAAAAGCACCGGCCGGATTGATTAAAAAACGTTATGGAACAGCCGTTTTAATCGAGGAAGTTAACAAACTGATTTCTCAAAATTTGTCGAAATTCCTTGTTGAGGAAAAACTAAATATCCTTGGTGAGCCGCTTCCAAACGAAGAGCAGCAAAAACTTGTAAACTGGGATACCGATGAGAATTTTGAATTTATTTTTGATGTTGCCATAGCTCCTGAAGTGAATGTAACACTCGACAAAAGAAGCAAATATAAATACTACAACATCGCTGTTTCTGATGAAATGATCGATCAGCAGGTTGAAGCAGCTACCTCGCAATTGGGCCAAAATGTTACAGTTGACGAAGCCAAAGACAACAGTTCGGTACGCGGAAATTTTGTTCAGCTCGATGCTGAAGGAAACGAAGTAGAAGAGGGAATTAAACCTGAAAATGTGCTTTTGGCTGTTGATATGATGAAAGACGATGAGATTAAAAATTCTTTTGTTGGCTGTAAAAAAGACGACATTATTATTTTCGATCCTGTAAAAGCTTTCGAAAACAGAGTTGAAATTGGTCACATGTTAAACATTTCGAAAGAAGAAGCTGAAGTATTAAACAGCGAATTCAGATTTACAGTTACCGAAGTACTTCAATTCGAAAAAGCAGAATTAAACGAAGAACTTTTCAAAAAACTGTACGGCGAAGAGACTGAAGTGAAAACCACGGAAGATTTCAGAGCTAAAATTAAAGAAGAAATTGCTGCAAACTTGGTGTATTCCTCCGATCATAAATTTGCCATCGATGCCCGCGATACACTGGTAGAAAAGAATAATATTGTTCTTCCCGAAGCGTTTCTAAAACGTTGGTTGTTGGCTATTAACAAAGAATTAACAGTTGAACAAATCGAGAACGAATTCGAGCCATTTATAAAAGACCTCGAGTGGCAATTGATTAAAGATAGTATTGCAAAAGAAAACGAGTTAAAAGTTACTCCGGAAGAAACCGAAGATTTTGCAAAACAAATGGCACGTGCACAGTATCATCAGTACGGAATCTACGACATTCCTGATGAGCAGTTAGATTCTTTTGCAAAAATGTTGTTGGAAAAACCGGAAGAAAAAGAACGCATTTTCAAAAAACTTTACGAAGATAAAGTAATTGCAGTGGTCAAAGAAAAAGTAACTTTATCCGAGGAAGAAGTTAGCCAGGAACAATTTAACGAAATGATGAAGTAGTCGGAAAAGACTTCATTTTTAAGAAATATATTGCTGAAAGCATCAGCAAGCAACTTTTTTGTAACTTTGTAATTCGTTTTTAAAACGAACTTTACAAAGTTACTTTTTTATATGTCAGTTTATAACAATGGAAAATCACAACGAATTTAAAAAATACGCAGTTAAACATTCTGGAATTAGTAGTTTAACAATGGAACGTTACTCGTCGATGTACGGAAGTTATATTTCTCCAACAATTATCGAAGAACGCCAGTTGAACGTGGCTTCAATGGATGTATTTTCGAGATTAATGATGGATCGGATTATTTTTCTGGGAGTACCTATCGACGATACAGTTGCCAACATTATTCAGGCGCAGTTGCTTTTTTTGGAATCGACAGATCCTGCAAAAGAAATTCAGATTTATTTTAATTCTCCTGGTGGCTCAGTGCATGCCGGATTGGGGATTTACGATACAATGCAATACATTACCGCCGATGTAGCAACAATTTGTACAGGAATGGCAGCATCGATGGCAGCAGTTTTATTAACCGCCGGAACAAAAGGGAAACGTTCGGCACTGAAACATTCACGGGTAATGATTCATCAGCCGATGGGTGGCGCACAGGGACAAGCTTCCGACATTGAAATTACCGCCCGCGAAATCATGAAAATAAAAAATGAACTATACGCGATTATCGCCGAACACTCCGGACAATCTATTTCAAAGGTTGAAAAGGATTCGGACCGCGATCACTGGATGACTTCTGAAGAAGCAGTGAAATACGGAATGATAGACGAAATATTAGTTCGAAATAAAAAATAATGCCAAATAAAGGTAACATGGACAAGTGCTCGTTCTGCGGACGAGAGAAAAAAGAAGTTGATCTTCTAATTGCCGGTATCGACGGGCATATTTGTGATCGCTGTGCCGAACAGGCGCACTCTATTATTCAGGAAGAGGTAAAAAAAGATGACTCATTCGATTTGAATGCAGTGAAGCTTTTAAAACCAAAAGAGATAAAAGAGTTTGTCGATCAATATGTTATCGGACAGGATCAGGCAAAGAAAATTTTGGCGGTTTCGGTATACAACCATTACAAAAGGCTAACACAGCGTGTTGATGATGATGAAACCGAAATCGAAAAATCGAACATCATTTTGGTGGGCGAAACCGGAACCGGAAAAACGCTTTTGGCAAGAACAATTGCTAAAATGTTACACGTTCCGTTTACCATTGTCGATGCTACGGTTTTAACCGAAGCCGGTTATGTTGGCGAAGACATCGAAAGTTTGCTTACGCGATTATTGCAGGCTGCCGATTACAACGTGGAAGCCGCACAACGCGGAATCGTGTTCATCGACGAGATCGATAAAATAGCACGGAAAAGCGACAATCCATCGATTACACGCGATGTTTCTGGAGAAGGTGTTCAGCAGGGATTATTAAAACTTCTGGAAGGATCGATTGTAAATGTTCCGCCACAGGGAGGACGTAAACATCCGGAACAAAAACTGATTCCGCTCGACACAAAAAATATTCTTTTTATTTGTGGTGGTGCTTTCGATGGAATTGAACGCAAAATTGCCAACCGTTTAAATACAAAAGTAATTGGATATAGTGCTGCAAAAAATGCAGACAGGATTGAGCGCGAAAATATGTTGCAATATGTTTCGCCACAGGATTTGAAATCGTTTGGTTTGATTCCTGAAATCATCGGTCGTTTGCCGGTGTTGGCTTATCTTAATCCGCTTGACGATATTACCCTGCGCAGCATTTTAACCGAACCAAAAAACTCAGTTATCAGACAGTACAAAAAACTGTTTAAAATTGATGGAATTGAGCTGGAGTTCGAAGAAGATGCCTTGCAATACATTGTCGATAAAGCTATTGAATTTAAGCTAGGAGCACGTGGTTTACGCTCGATTTGTGAAAGCATTATGAACGACGCCATGTTTGACACTCCTTCAGAAAAAATCGATAATTTATTTATTTCGAAAGAATATGCCGAAGGAAAAATTAACCGCTCCAATATTCAACGATTAAAAGCAAGCTAAGATTTAAAAATTGAAATATTAAAAAAGCCGCTTCGATACAAGTTTACGAAGCGGCTTTTTTGTTCTCGGGTGTCGCACCCAAAATGAAATCGGTTTGTTCCCAATTTTCGAATTGTGTTTTTATCTTTATAAAAAAATCAATATGAAAGCCGGCATACTCTTTTTTATTTTTACTTTCTCGCTTGTTAATTCTTTTGCGCAAACTCAGAAATCTGATCCCTGGATTATTAGCGCTCCGGCGGGAAACCGTTTTGTGTCGATCGATAAACATGGCGAAACAATCATTCCAAACGGACGAATTGTTGTACCGGTCGGAAAAAGTATTGTTGTTGCGCCGCACCCCTACGGTTTAACGTTGAGTCCCGACGGAAATACAGCGATTACTGCCAACTCGGGAACCGGACCACTTTCGATTACAATTATTCGGAATATATTGGATAAAAATCCGGAAGTGCAGCAGGTGCCACCCGGGCCATCAACCGATGATGGTGTTTTGGCTTCGGTATTTATGGGACTCGCGGTTTCCATCGATAATCGCTCGGTTTTTGTTGCCGGAGGACAGGAAAATAAAATCTTTATTTTCGATGTAAAAACCGGAGAGAAGAAGGATTCAATCGATTGTTATTTTATTTCTGAATCCGAAGATTACAGTCACGGTTACATCGGAGATCTGGTTCTTTCGAAAGACGGTAAAACTTTGTATGCGGTTGACCAAATCGGATTTCGAATGATAATAATCGATACCGAAACAAAAAGACTTAAATACAATGTTCCGGTTGGAAGATATCCCTTTGGAATTTGTTTGTCGTCCGACGAAAAGAAAATATATGTGGCCAATGTGGGCATGTTTCAATACAATTTGATAAACGGAATAAGCGAAGAAAACGTTGGCGAAAAAGCCTTAAAATTTCCTGCTTTTGCTTATGGCAGCGAGGAGATGATCACAGGAATTGACAACGATAGTATGTCTGTTCCCGGACTTGGTGAATTAAATGCGCCCGAAGCATTTTCTGTATTTACGATTAGTCTTGAAAATCGGGAAAAACCAAAGGTAATTGCGAAAACCAAAACCGGTCATTTGGTCGGTTCTAAAGTCGAAGGTATTCCTGCCGTTGGGGGTTCAAGTCCAAATTCGTTGGTGGCAACCAATAAATACGTTTTTGTCAGCAACGGAACAAACGACAATGTTTCGGTTCTTTCGGTCGAAAGAGACACGGTGGTACAAACCATCTATTTAAAACCCGATGCGCGTATTAAACAGTTTCGTGGTGTCATCCCATTTGGACTAGCGCTTTCGCCCGATAATAAACGTTTATATGTCGCCGAATCGGGAATAAATGCAGTGGCGGTTATCGATGTTGAAAAGCTCGAAGTGCTGGGACACATTCCAACCGGGTGGTTTCCGTCGAAAGTAAAAGTAAGTAACGATGGTAAAAAGCTGATTGTTGCCAATGCAAAAGGTTTTGGAAGCGGGCCAAACGGTGGCGAAAATTTTGATGTCACTCCTTCCGGAAGTTATATTGGTTCCTTAATGAAAGGAACGGTTCAGGTGTTGGATATTCCAACAGATCATGAATTAAAAGCCTTTACAAAACAAGTAATATCCAATAATTTTGATTTTGAAAAGGCTTCTGCAAAGAAATTCGAAAACCGCAAAAATAATCCTGTTCCGCTTTATCCGGGCGAGAAGGAGAGTCCGATAAAACATATTGTTTTTATTTCGAAAGAAAACAGAACTTACGACGAAGTTTTTGGTCAGGTAAAAAAGGGAAAAGGCGATGTTGGTTTGGCACGTTACGGATCGGGAGTTTCGTTCCAGAATTCAAAACGAACGGCTGTAGTTGAGAATGCAGTTGTTATGGCGAATCACCTAAAACTTGCAAAATCCTTTGCGATGGCTGATAATTTTTATGTCGATGCGGATGTTTCTGCCGACGGTCACCGATGGCTGGTAAATACATACCCGAACGAGTGGTGCGAAACATGCACGGCTGCAAGTTACGGTGGAAATCGATCTTTTGATTTTAATTCAACAGCACCCGGAGTTTATGCAATGAATGGTGCTGCCGGTGCAATTTACCCGGAGGATTACAACGAAGCCGGCTCAATGTGGGATCATCTAGATCGTCATAATATCGATTTTTATAATTTTGGTTTTAGTATCATGTTCGAACCCGGGATTTACGACGAGAAGTACAAATATGAAGGTTTGCGACATTACATCAATTATCCTTTGCCAAAACCAATTTGGGACCGCACTTCAAAAAAATATCCAACGTATAACATGGCCATTCCGGATCAGTTCCGTATCGATCAGTTTCAGAAAGAATTTAATTCAAAATGGATGAACGGACAAGATACAATGCCAGCAATAATGACTGTAATTATTCCAAACGATCATGGTGCTGGCGAACGACCCGAAGCCGGTTATCCGTTCCGAGAAAGTTATATGGTGGATAATGATTTGGCGCTTGGACGAATTGTGGAATTTCTTTCGCACACACCATACTGGAAAAATATGTTGATCGTGATTACTGAAGACGATGCACAAAACGGTGTTGATCATGTGGATGCTCACCGCAGTATTTTAATGTTGGTGTCGCCGTGGGTGAAAAAAGATTATGTGAGCCACGGACATTACAGTTTTGGAAGCATTTTTAAAACCTTTTGGAATATTCTGGGAATGCCGTATTTAAATCAGTACGATGCCGGTGCTACTGATCTGTCTGATTTTTTCACCAACACACCCGATTTTAAAACATATTCGGCTCTTCCGGCAGATCCGCGGATTTTTGATCCACAAAAAGCACTCGATCCTTTTGATGAGAATTTCGATTGGAAAGCACTCGAAGAATCGCCGGTGATGGATAATAAAAAAGACATGATCCGCGAAAGCAAAGAAAAAGACGAATATCGTTTAAAAAACAGGGAAAAGGAAAAGAAATAGTTGAGTCGGAAAAATTAACAATCACATTCCGATTGGGGTACTGTTACAATTTTACCATCGGTTAGTGTACATCCTAAAAATGTGATCGAATAAACGAGGAATATAAAAGAATGCTAAACAGCTTTTTCATGAAGATCTTTTTTAGATTTATTTCTATGTCAATATACAAATCTAACTGAGAATATCCTCTGTTCGAATTTCAGATTTAATGTCCATTAATTCCGTGCAGCATTAAAAATGAGTGGAATAATACGGCAAAAATTTCGCTTAAATATTCGTTTACTGCTTTTGGATTTCCGGGAAGTGCAAAAAGCAAGGTTTTGTCTTTTGTTCCGGCAATCGAACGGCTTAAAACGGCATTCGGATTTTTCATGCCGTATTTCACCCGAACCAGTTCCATAATTCCTGTAATTTGTTTGTCGAGCAGGGGAGCGATTGTTTCGGGTGCAATGTCGCGTTCGCCAATTCCGGTGCTTCCTGTCGTAAAAATCAGGTCAGTTTTATTCTTGAACGAATGTGTTAATACCTCAACCAATTGGTCTTTTTCATCCGGAATAATTTCGGTTTCAATGTCAACTTTCATGTTTTTTGATTGAAACCATTCGTCACAAAGTTTGTCGATGAGTTTTCCGCTTTTGTCTTCGTAAACTCCTGCAGAGGCGCGGTCGCTCAGCACCACAATTTTAACTTTGAATATTTTCGGGACGTAGCTAAAAGTGGTTCCTGCTTTTATTTCTCCGCCTTTTATGGTGCGACAAAAAATTCCTTCAGCGGGCATAATGCAATCGCCAATTTGTTGTCCGATGGCACATTGCGAATGGCATTTTTTGCCAATTTGCGTTACTTCCATTTCCATTTCGTTGTTTACAAAACGGTCGAGAATTGAAGTTTTTGCCAACTCGATTCCACGAGTTGTCAGGTTTTCGGCAAAAGTACCGGGAGGGAAAGTATTTTTAGCTTTCAGTTCTGCCCGATCGATGCTTTCCTGTGCGAGCAGACTGATTTGACGGTGCCAGATTCCGGCGTGAGCATCGCCAACAATTCCTTTATGATTGATTGTTATTTTGTCTACCGGAGTTTTTACAATTCCTTTTTTCTCTGAAACATTTACCGATAGAATCTCTAACTTTTGCATCTGTATTTTTATTTTTTTATAATTTTAAATCTTCAAAACGCGCCATTCAAATAAGCAAATTAAAAGCAGTCTATTCTTATTCTTCAGCTCACAGCCCAAAGCTTCTTTTCATGGCTTTTTTCTCGCCTGAAAAACTTCACTCCCGACTACTTTTATAAATCTTTTTTCTCTTTTGAAACCAACTG
>JBNKOT010000346.1:0-3075 GCA_050294855.1 Draconibacterium sp.
GAACTTGTTGATCTTCCTCTGATTTAAAAACAGGAAGCATTCCTTCTTTTAATGGCACTTTTTTCGCCAACTCATTACGAGTCAAAACAATAAGCTCATCAGTTCTTTTTGTATCCAATGAATTTTGAAAAGTCAGTGTTACTTCTTTTTCGCACGAGAAAAAAACCAACGAAATTAGGATAAGAAAAATTACATTTACTTTCATGTGTTTATACTAAATAAGATGATCCATACACATATTAATTATACTAATTGCAAACACAGCCATTTTCGTTACATTTCTGCCAGGTTTCCAGCAATCCAATTTTTTATTCAGAAATATCGTTTTCGCCTTTTACATAACCAAAATTGGCCAAAATTCCGCCGTCGACATAAAGTACATGTCCGTTAACAAAATCGCTTGCTTTCGATGCTAAAAACAAAGCGGCATTTCCAACATCTTCTGGCTCACCCCAGCGGTTGGCAGGTGTTCTTGTCATCACCAAATCGTTAAACGGATGATTTCCTTCGCGGATGGCTGCGGTTTGCGAAGTTGCAATGTAACCCGGCCCGATTCCGTTAATTTGTAAATTATATTTTGCCCACTCGCAGGTCATGTTTGCGGTTAATAATTTTAATCCTCCTTTTGCCGATGCATAGGCAGAAACCGAGTTTCTTCCGTAAACGCTCATCATCGAACACATATTTATTATTTTGCCCGAACGTTTTGCAATCATTTTTGGAGCCACACGTTTGGCAACAATTAGCGGCGCCACCAAATCAACGTCAATTACCTGCTGGAAATCTGAAATTGCCATGTCCAGAATCGGAATACGTTTGATAATTCCTGCGTTGTTCACCAAAATGTCGATTTCTCCAACTTCTGCTTCAATTTTTGAAATTCCGCGATCAACATCAGTTTCATCGGTTACATTAAATTTTATGGCGAATACATCAACACCAACTTTGGCATATTCAGCTCTACATTCTACCAATTTTTCTTCCGAAATATCGTTTACACAAATTTTTGCACCGGCTTGTCCGAGCACTTTTCCAATCGCCATTCCAATTCCGTGAGTTCCCCCGGTAATGAGTGCGACTTTCCCTTTTAAATCAAATAATTCCTGTATCATATTTATGTTATAAGTATTGAGATTTTAGTAATGAGTAATGAGACTTAAAACAAGTATATCCAACATTTCAATTCAAGTACTTTTTGCTTACTACTTTTAACTTTCTATTTTAAATCTGTTGGTTGAATTACATCCATATCGGTATAATCGAGGTTTTCGCCTGCCATTCCCCAAATAAAAATATAATTTGAAGTTCCGGCTGCCGAGTGAATCGACCAGTTTGGTGAAATCACGGCCTGCTCGTTTTGCATCCAAATATGACGTGTTTCGTCGGGTTGCCCCATAAAATGACAAACAGCCTGTCCTTCCGGCACATCGAAATAAAAATAAACTTCGTTGCGGCGACTGTGTAAATGCGGTGGCATGGTATTCCAAACGCTTCCTTTGTTCAATTCTGTCATTCCCATTTGAAGCTGACATGTTTCCACCACACCATTAATAAGCAGCTGATTGATGTTTCTTTCATTCGAAGTTTCAAGTGCTCCTAAATGCAACACATTTGCATCGCCCATGGTCACATGCTTTACCGGATATTCTTTGTGAGCCGGTGCCGAATTGATATAAAAATGTGCTGGTTTTGCAGGATTGTCCGATTTAAAAATCACCTCTTTACTTCCTTTTCCGATATAAATCGCATCTTTAAAATTCATTTTATATGTTTTTCCGTCGACCACAATCGAACCTTCACCGCCCACGTTGATTACCCCAACTTCGCGTCGTTCGCAAAAATATTCTGCTTTTAGCGGATCTATGGTTTCAAGTGGCAAATCGTCATTTACTGGCACTGCACCACCAACAATGTATCGTTCAATAATGGAATATACCAGACGAACATTGTCTGCTTCCATCAATTTTTCAATTAAGAACTCTTTTCTAATCCTTTCCGTACCGTAACTCTTAAAATCCTCGGGATGATAATTGTATCTCTCTTCGTAAATTGTTGCCATAATATTTTATTTTGAAATTCTATTTAGTTGTTTTATAACTGCCAGATCATAGTAACCGGCATCAATAATCGCCACATCAATTTCCGAACTTTGTGGTTTATTTCAAACAAAAGTAAGAAGAAAAAACCAAAATGCAATCGATTGCATTAATAAAAAAGAATAGTTAACTTTGCGTTTAAATGATGTAATATGTCGAAGAATTCTGATACAACAATACACGATATTGCCAAAAAACTAAACATTTCGGCATCCACCGTTTCGCGGGCTTTAAAAGACAATCCGCTGATTAGCGAGACCACCCGCAAGAAAATAAAAAAGGCTGCCGCAGAAATGGGTTATCGCCCAAATATTATGGCCGCCAATTTCAGGACAAAACGAACCAATACAATTGGTGTGATAGTGCCTTTAATTAACCGGCACTTCTTTTCGTCGGTCATCAGCGGAATCGAGGATGTGGCTTATGAACAGGGTTTTGCCGTTAGTATTTCGCAATCGAACGACAATTTCGAAAAAGAAAATAAAATTGCACATACACTTTTTGCCAATCGTGTTGATGGTGTGATAATTTCGATAGGTATGCAAACAAAAAACACCGATCATTTAAAACTTTTTGCCGATCGAAATATTCCGCTTGTTTTTTTCGATCGAATTGCCGAAGACATTCAGGGACACAAAATTGTTGTTGATGATTTTGGCGGTGGATTAAAGGCAACACAACATTTAATTGGGCAAGGAGCAAAGAGAATTGCCCACATTGGCGGCCCCTTGAATCTTAAAATCTATAAAAATCGTCAGGATGGTTATTCTCAGGCACTCGAAAATGCAAAGCTGAAATTTGACAAATCGATTGTAATCAACAACAGTTTAACGTGTGAGGACGGAACAGAAGCGGTCAAAAAGCTCCTGAGCGTTAAAAAAAGACCCGATGCTATTTTTTGTGCCAATGACACAACTGCATTGAGTGCCATTCTTTATTTACAGGAAAATGGAATTAACATTCCGAACGACATAGCAAT
>JBNKOT010000347.1:0-2969 GCA_050294855.1 Draconibacterium sp.
TCGATTTACGGCTCTAAATTTTATCACCATAGCTCGCTATGTCTCAAAAATTTATATTGTAAATCAATCATTTACTGAAATTTGAGCTCGCTAATTTTATATCGAACTCAGGTTATTAGTAGTTTGATTCTTTAATTTCGAAATGAGCTTGTGGATGAAGGCAAGCAGGACACATTTTTGGAGCCACTGTTCCTTCGTGAATAAAACCGCAGTTTCGGCATTTCCAAACCACTTTATCGCCACGTTTAAAAACTTTACCTTCATCGAGGTTCGTATACAATGTACGGTAGCGTTCTTCGTGTGCTTTTTCAACTTTGGCAATCATTTTAAAAGCGGCAGCCACCTCGCGAAAACCTTCTTCTTCGGCAACCTTTGCAAATTCAGGATACAGTTCAGTCCATTCTTCGTTTTCTCCGTCGGCAGATGACTTTAGATTTTCCATGGTTGTTCCAATTTTTCCGGCCGGATAAGTTGCGGTAATTTCAACCATGTTTCCTTCCAAAAACTTAAAAAAACGTTTTGCATGTTCTTTTTCGTTTAAAGCAGTTTCGGCAAAAATAGCTGCGATCTGCTCCAATCCTTCTTTTTTTGCCTGACTGGCAAAATAGTCGTAACGCATTCTGGCCTGCGATTCACCGGCAAATGCTTTTAATAAATTTTGTTCTGTTTTAGATCCTGCTAATATATTCATAGATAAGATTTTTGATTTAAATTCCGCTACCTAAAATTAAGCAAAAAAGAGCAGATGTTTGATTGGTCTTAACAATTTTGAAACTTTCTTAATAAGCACACGATTATCATTGTCAGAAAATAAAAAATTGCGACATTTGCAAACGATAATAATAGTTTAATGACGATAGAAGAAATTCAACAAGAGATAATTGATGAGTTTTCGATGTACGAAGACTGGATGGATAAGTATGGTTATCTAATCGAATTAGGAAACGAATTGGATGATTTAGACGCTAAAGATAAGAACGACCAGAATATTATTAAAGGATGTCAATCGAGGGTTTGGTTGGTTGCCGACCTGGTTGACGGTAAAATTAATTTCCGTGGCGAAAGCGATGCCGTAATTGTAAAAGGATTGGTGGCACTGTTGTTACGGGTAGCAAGCGGCAGAACACCAAAAGAATTATTGGAAACCGATTTGCATTTTATCGACGACCTGGGATTAAAACAACATTTGTCGCCAACACGCTCGAATGGTTTACTGGCCATGGTAAAACAAATTCGCCTGTATGCTGTTGCTTATAACAGAATTATTGGAGGACAAGGATAGAAAAAGATGGATAAAAGAATAGACTTAATAATAAACAACCTCAAAGAGGTTTACGATCCGGAAATACCGGTGAATGTGTACGATTTAGGTTTAATTTACAATGTTGACGTGGATAAAGATAACAACGCCAATATTTTGATGACTTTAACAGCACCTGGCTGCCCCGTGGTTGATATTTTGGTCGACGATATTACACAGGCGGCGAAATCGGTGGAAACAATAGAGAATGTAAATGTTGAATTAACATTTGAACCACCATGGGATAAATCGATGATGAGCGAAGAAGCCCGTTTAGAGCTTGGTTTCTTTTAGCCTAAAATAAGATCTTTTAAAAAGGGTTTCGCCAGTGGTGAAACCCTTTTTTTTATCCCTTTAAAACCCGGTGTTTTGGGATCACATGAAATTCCCAGTGGGAGAAATTAAAATAATATCTTACACCAGAAGTTTCATAGTTAAATAAAGCCACCTAACATCCGAATACTGGGTTTTGCCTTATCAGGCAGATTCTACTCTTTGGCTTAGTCCAAAGAGTAGACAGAAAACCCAAGGCTGCGCCCGCTTCCTCTCGGAAAAGCTACGCGATGCCGGCTAAAATTCCTGAAACTCGTCGTTCCTCCTCAAACAACAGTAATTTTTTAACGCCGTCACCACTTGTTTTCCGGTTCACCGGCCGAGGCCAGGCTCTGAGGCAGCACCATTACACTACTGGATGGCCGACCGGCAAAAAGCAGACTAATTTTAATGTCGCTAAAAGTATAAGCCACCGGATATTTAAACTGATCCGTGTTTGGCAATAAAATCGGGATCGATTTCGATGCCGGCACCTGGGTCCGAAGCTATTGTTACAATACCGTTTTCGCTGTCCAGTTTCGAGATGGCGCAATGTAATGGAATATCTTTGATAAAACCTTTAAATTCGTGGAATGGCCGGGCATTTGCAATGGCAGAAACAAAGTGCATCGTGTATAAATAGCCGAGTCTGAAGCCCGAAATATGAAGAACACAAGGCATTCCGAACACTTCGGCCATCGTGCAACTTTTATGGAACGAAACATATTGGATTGAACAATGTTGAGGGCGTGGTTGCCAATCAACCACCTGAAATTGCGCATGCCGGTTCCAGTTGTGCATTATTAGATTAATTACACGAATTCAAGGTAACTGTTCTGATAGAAACCTATGTCGATGATTTTAAAAAATTGCGTCGGTTAATGTTCATCCCGATTTGTTTAAACCAAATTTAAAAGTACGACAATTGCTTTTGACTTAATAATATAAGCAATTATATTAGTGAACTAAAGCCGATGAAGTTTCAGTTTTTTTCCGCTAAAAATTACAACAGTAGTAAAAAATTATAGTGGTTCGTCGAACCAACTCTTTTCTTTACTACCGCCCGACTCAGCCCAATCTTTAAATTTGGGATAACTCAAAAGAATACTTTTAGTTTCGGCAGTAGGTTTAAATTTATTTTTTGAGATAAATTCAATTCCCCAGGGATGGATTTGTTTCGACTTATAAAAAGCATCGTTTTGCGATAATGGATAAGAGAAGCCTGAACCTTCTTCCCACGACCAGGATTTTGGAGAATTATCGTCGCCACTTTGAAACAAAGACATATCCTGGTTTTGTGTTGGTGGTGCTCCGAACGGCCTGATCTGGTGTTTCCTGTTTTTGGTCCGAAATAAAT
>JBNKOT010000348.1:0-11443 GCA_050294855.1 Draconibacterium sp.
TTCCAAGTCCGCAAACGGTTTCGTTTACGGGCTCGTCGTTTGTATCACCAAACGGAATTGAAGTGTACGAATCGACAGCAACAATGCTGATCGACTTAAAAGCCGCCGGAATTAAACTAGGTGTTGCATCGTCGAGCAAAAACTGCGAACAGGTTTTAGAAGCTGTCGATTTATTAAAAATGTTTGGTGCCCGTGTAGATGGGGTTGTTTCTGCTGAATTGGGATTACATGGAAAACCTGAACCCGATATTTTTACTACTGCTGCCGAAATTTTAGGTACAAGGCCTGCAAAATCGATTGTTATTGAAGATGCTGTTTCTGGTGTGCAGGCCGGTGCGAACGGAAATTTTGGATTAACACTAGGAATTGCACGAGAAAACAACGAAAAAGAGCTGGCAGAAAATGGTGCTGATTTTGTTGTAACAGACTTATCGGAAATCGATGGAATTGATGGATTGAACGAACTGTTTATCCGTTTTCAAAAATAGATTTACTGCATTAATTCGTCAACCGATTTTTTAAGAAAATCGCGGGTGTAATAATCTTTATCGACGATTTTACCATTCCAAACGGCAATATCCAGATCGATACAACGCGGACCAAACTTTGGATTTGTGCGGTCGCGCCCCATTTGGTCTTCGATATTTTTTAAACGTTTATTGAGTTCAGACCGATTGAATTCGGTTCTAATTTTTACAGCTCCATTCGTAAAATCGGGTTGATCTAAAATTCCTATCGGTTTTGTTTTTAGCATTTTTGAAACCTGCACAACTTCAACATTTGTTTGCAGAATCTCCAGCATTTTTGGGATATTCATTTCAGCTTCGATGTTGGAACCAATTCCTATAATACAAATATTGGTCATCTTTTTGCCTCCATTTCAAGCGAAACTGATTCGGCAAACCGAAGTGCATGTGGTTTATCGACTTCGACCCTTGCCCACTCCACTTTTTCGTCTTCCATAATCAGATCCAGAATAGTTTTTGTCAGTACTTCGAGTAATTTAAAACGACCTTCCTGAACGTGGCGGATAATTTTTTTTGTGATGGTTTTATAATCAAAAATATTGAGTGGTTCATCTGCTTCCATTGCAGAATCAGGAATATCAGTTACAATTTCGAGATTAATAATTACATCCTGCTTGTTCACCAACTCCTCGGGATTAAACCCGATGTAAGTTCTGATCAGTAGATTTTTTACGCGTATTCTGGCCATAATTTTTAAACGTTTTTTCCTAAGTTTTCGCCACCATCGGCAAACAAAAGTTGCCCCGTTAAATGGTCGTTATCGAGAATAAATTGAATGCTTTTCAGAATTGGTACAACACCGCCCGGCTTGTTCATTGGAATATTTTTCGCCAAATTGTGGAGGTATTTCTCATCTTCGTTTGCAGGCGATAAAGTAACACCGGGCGCAATAGCGTTTACCCTGATTTCGGGAGCGAACTCCAGTGCTGCCATTTTTGTTAATTCCCAAAGTCCTTTTTTCGAGAGTGTATAAGCAGCAAAATCAGTTTTATTTGAAGTTACCCGCGTGTCCACAAAATTAATGATATTTCCTTGTTTGCAATAATTAGCAAAATCGCGAATCAGAAAAAAAGGTGCTTTCAGATTAACTTTCATCTGAGTTTCAAACAAATCGAAAGCTGTATTTTTTAAATAGCCCGAATTAAAAACCGATGCATTATTTACCAGCAATTGAAATGCTCCAAACTCCGAAACTAGATGTGGTATAATTTTCGAAACCGCATTTTTATCTGATAAATTTGTCTGAATTGTATGAAATTGTTGCGACGGATATTTTGCCGCCAAATCAGTCACCAATTTTTTAGCTTCTTTTTCAGAAAAATTATAATGAACAATCACATTCCAACCTTGGTCTGCAAGCAATTCAACAATTGCCTTTCCAATTCTTTTTGATGCGCCGGTGATTAATGCAGTTTTCGTCATTTTGAAAAATCAGCTGATTATCTAAAGTTAGATAAACATTATTCCAAAACAAAAAGTTCATAAAAAAAGCCCGGCAAAAAAAACCGGGCCTTAAGTTTTATTATTGCTACTATTAATTGCTGTAAGAATTCAGTTTGCTTAAATACTTTCCGATAATATCGAATTCGAGATTGATTACTGTTCCAACTTTAAAAGTGTGAAAATTGGTTACTTCCTGCGTAAACGGAATAATCGCGACCTGAAACGAATTGTCTTTTGAATTCACGACAGTCAGACTCACTCCGTTAACAGTCACCGATCCTTTTTCAACGGTCATGTAACCTTTTTTTGCGGCTTCCACATCAAATTCATACTCAAAAGTATAATACCAGCTTCCGTCTGCTTCTTCCACTTTTTTACAAACGGCAGTCTGATCGACGTGACCCTGAACAATGTGTCCGTCCAATCGCCCGTTCATCATCATGCTGCGTTCGAGATTAACTTTCGAACCCTTTTCCAGCAATCCTAAATTCGACTTCAAAAGAGTTTCTTTGATGGCGGTTACCTTGTATAATTTTTTGTTTTTATCAACCCAAACCACAGTTAAACACACTCCATTGTGCGACAAACTCTGATCTATTTTTAGTTCATTGGCAAACGAACAGCTTAAGGTAAAATGTACATTTTCCTGATCTTTTTCGATGTTTACAACCGTTCCGTATTCTTCTACTATTCCTGAAAACATAATCGTCTTTTGTTTCTTGTAAATACAAAACATGCCTTGTATTTACATCGTTTATCCTATTATTTCAAATTCCAATCCACACCTTCTTTGGTGTCTTTTAATTCCACTCCTATTTTATTGAGGTCGTCTCTTATTTTATCGGCTGTTCCCCAATCTTTATTTGCCTTGGCATCTTTTCTTAGTTGAATGAGCAACTCAACAGTGCCGCTCAGCACTTCATTATCGCCCGAATTAGTCGCCTGCTCTTCTTTTAATCCAAGAATATCAAAAACCAAACTATGATAGAAAGTCGTCAAATCTTTTAAATCCGCCGGCGAAATTTTTTCTTTCCCGGCATTTATCGAGTTGATCATTTTTACGCCATCAAACAAATGTGCAATGGCAATCGGACTGTTCAAGTCGTCGTTTAATGCAGTAAAACATTTTTCTTTTAACGATGATATTTCGACAGTAGAACTTTCCGAAGTTTCAATTTCTTCGAGCGTTTTAATGGCAGTCATCAAACGTTCCAATCCTTTTTCGGAAGCCTGAAGTGCTTCGTTCGAAAAATCGATGGTGCTCCGATACTGCGCCTGAAGAATAAAAAAACGTATTGTCATTGGAGAATATGCTTGTTCCAGCAATTCGTGCTTTCCCGAAAACAATTCATCTAAAGTGATAAAATTCCCCAGCGAACGAGCCATTTTTTGCCCGTTAATTTTGATCATATTATTGTGCATCCAATAACGAACCGACTCTTTTCCAATACTTGCGTTGCATTGGGCAATTTCGCATTCGTGATGAGGGAAAGTTAAATCCATTCCACCGCCATGAATATCAAATTGTTCGCCTAAATATTTTGTACTCATTGCCGAGCACTCGAGATGCCACCCTGGAAATCCATCGCTCCACTGCGAGGGCCAGCGCATAATATGTTCGGGCGATGCTTTTTTCCATAAAGCAAAATCGAAAGAGTTTTTCTTTTCCGACTGCCCGTCTAATTGGCGTGTATTTGTTTTTATATCGTCGAGGTTTCTTCCCGACAACTTTCCGTAATTAAAATCTTTATTGTATTTCTCCACATCGAAATAAACCGAACCATTTTTTTCGTATGCAAAACCGTTTTTTACGATGGATTCGATCATCAATTGTTGCTCGATAATATGCCCCGATGCGCGAGGTTCGATGCTCGGAGGAAGCACATTTAAATCCTCCATATTCCGATGAAAAGTATTCATGTATTTCTGAACCACTTCCATTGGCTCCAACTGTTCCAGCTTTGCTTTTTTAGCAATCCGGTCTTCACCAACTCCTTCAACTTCGTCTTCTAAATGCCCAACATCGGTTATATTTCTTACATAACGAACTTTGTATCCTAAAAATGTGAGGTACCTGAAAAGTAAATCGAAAGTGATGTTCGGACGCGCATGCCCCAAATGCGAATTACTATAAACCGTAGGACCACAAACATACAAACCAACTTTACCTTCGACAAGTGGTTTAAATGTTTCTTTTTTCCGCGAGAGCGTATTGTATATTACGAATGAGTTTCCCATAGTATCAGTATGAAAAGAATGTTACAAAGGTATAATAAAAACAGAGGATTAATTGGATGTTATAATATGAAAAACCTGCATCTATTCAACTGCATTTGTTTCTGACTGAACATCGGTTCCTTCTGATTTTTTTTCCGGTTTATTAAAATAGCGGCGATAAAAAATCAGAATTGAAAAAATTCCAATGGTAATGGACGAATCTGCAATATTAAAAACCGGTCTGAAAAAGATAAAAGGATCGCCGCCCAGTACCGGAATCCAATCCGGATATCTTCCCTGTATTAGCGGGAAATAAAACATATCGACTACTCTGCCATGCAAAAAGCTCGAATAACCACCGGCTTCCGGAAACAAACTTGCCACCTGCCCATAACTGTGGTTGAATATGATTCCATAAAACAAACTATCGATAATATTTCCGATTGCTCCTGCAAAAATTAAAGCGATACTAACAATAAAACCAAATGGTATTTCTTTTTGTTTCGCAAGTTTAAACAGGTACCAACCAATGGCTACAACTGCCAGAATCCGGAATAAACTCAAAAATATTTTCCCGTATTCTCCTGCAAATTCAAATCCAAATGCCATTCCATTATTTTCGACAAAATGAAGGATGAACCAGTTTTTAAAAACCACAATTTCATCGCCCAGGGCCATTGAAGTTTTGATCCAGATTTTGAGCACCTGATCGGTGAACAGAACCAGAAAAATTATAATAATCGATTTTATACTTCGCGACATGTCAGTTCCAATAAATAAAAAATGCTCCCGGATTTTCAGTAAAAGAAAATCTGAGGAGCAATTTCAAATGTTTTATTTAAAATTATTTTTGATTCTTCTTGGCATCAATGCTCAATGTTGCATGAGGAACAGCTCGTAACCTTTCTTTTGCAATTAATTTACCGGTTTCGCGACAAATACCGTAAGTTTTATTTTCAACGCGTACCAATGCAGCCTGCAAATATTGTATGAACTTTAACTGACGTTGTGCCAATTTACCTGCCTCTTCTTTCGATAAAGTAGCAGCGCCTTCCTCGAGAACTTTAAACGTTGGCGAAGTATCTGAGATATCATTTCCATCGGTTTGATTTATGGAACTTCGATACATTTCATAATCTTCCTGAGCTACTTTTAATTTCTCTTGAATCAATATTCTGAATTCATTTAATTCTTCGTCCGAGTATCTATTTTTTTCACCCATAATCGTAGGATTTATAATTTTATCTTCATTTTCAACAAGGCTCTAAATTAGTAAAAATTTCAAATCAAAATCAGCTGATTCTGTTTTTATTTAATCCACTTTTTCGACAACAATCTGAGCGATAACATCTTTGTCGATCTCAACTTCTTTCGAACCTTTATCATCCACATTATCAACCAATTCAAGCGAATCGGCCAAAGTTTGCGTACAAATATAATCTTGATGAAGGAGTACTGCCTGATTAAATTCGTCATGTTTTACAATGGTGAGATTAATCCGGTCGGTGACCTCAAAATTACTTTCTTTCCGCAAATTCTGTATTTTATTAATGAACTCTCGGGCAATTCCTTCCTGTTTTAATTCTTCGGTAACATCAATATCCAAAGCCAGTGTCATTTGACCTTCGGTTGCAATGGTAAGACCTGGAATATCTTCGGTATGAATTTCAACATCTTCAAGTGTAATTTCAATTTTCTCGGCACCAACTGCAATTTCGAACTTTCCATCTTTTTCGAAAGTTGTGATGTCGGAATCTGTTAATTGATTTACTGCACCGGCAATTTGCTTCATCAGTTTGCCGTATTTCGGGCCGAGTGCTTTAAAATTGGGTTTAATTTTCTTTTTAATTACCCCCGAAGTATCGCTTAAAAACTCCACTTCTTTTACATTCACTTCGGCCAAAACAATATTTGCCACTGCTTCGAATTGCTCTTTGAAATGTGGGTTTAAAACCGGAACTATAATTTTTGCCAACGGTTGGCGAACTTTCAATTTTTCTTTCCGACGCAATGCCAAAACCATGGAAGATGCTTTTTGTGCAATGCCCATTTTTTCTTCCAAATCGGTGTCGATCAGTTGTTGATCGAAAGTTGGGAAATCGATTAAATGAACACTCAAATTTGTTTCCTTTCCGGTGACCGAGTTCAGATCTTCAAAAAGTTTATCGGCATAAAACGGTGCGATAGGCGCCATTAATTTTGCTACCGTTGTTAAACAAGTGTACAAGGTTTGGTAAGCCGAAATTTTATCGCGTGAATACTCGCCTCCCCAGTACCTTTTGCGGCTTAAACGAACAAACCAGTTGCTCAAATTCTCCGACACAAAATCCGAAATTGCTCTTCCGGCGCGGGTTGGCTCGTAGTTTTCGTAACTCTCGCCCACTTCTTTAACCAGCGAATTTAACAAGGAAATAACCCAGCGATCGATTTCAGGACGCTCGTCCATCGGAATTTCTGCTTCCGAAAATGTAAAACCATCGACATTCGCGTAGAGTGCGAAAAAGTTGTAGGTATTATATAAAGTACCAAAGAATTTACGTTTCACCTCTTCTACTCCGGAGATATCAAATTTCAAGTTATCCCAGGGTTGTGCATTGGTAATCATGTACCAGCGTAAAGGATCGGAACCGTATTTTTCGATGGTGGCAAACGGATCGACCGCGTTACCCAAACGTTTCGACATTTTAACGCCGTTTTTGTCGAGCACCAATCCATTCGAAATAATATTCTTAAATGCTACCGATTCACCAATCATGGTTGCAATGGCGTGCAATGTAAAAAACCATCCACGGGTTTGGTCCACTCCTTCCGCAATAAAATCGGCTGGAAAAACTTCGTTAAAATCTTCTTTCCACTCGAACGGATAATGGCGCTGCGCAAATGGCATCGCTCCCGAATCGAACCAAACATCGATAAGATCGCTCTCGCGCTGCATTTTTTCTCCCTTCGGAGAAACCAGGATAATTTTATCGACAAACGATTTATGCAAATCGATTATATCGTAATTTTCTTTTGAATTGTCGCCAACCACAAATCCTTTGTACGGATTTTCAGTCATAAAACCGGCTGCAATCGACTTATCAATTTCGGTCATTAATTCTTGGGTTGAACCGATACAAATTTCTTCTGTACCATCTTCGGTTCTCCAAATGGGTAGTGGTGTTCCCCAAAACCGCGAACGACTTAAATTCCAGTCGACCAAGTTTTCAAGCCAGTTCCCGAAACGGCCGGTTCCGGTTGATTTTGGTTTCCAGTTGATGGTATTGTTTAACTCCACCATTTTGTCTTTTACGGCGGTCGATTTTATAAACCACGAATCCATCGGGTAATACAAAACAGGTTTGTCGGTACGCCAGCAATGCGGATAACTGTGCACGTGCTTTTCTATTTTGAAAGCTTTGTTTTCCTGTTTCAACATTACTGCAATATCGATATCAACCGTGGTTGCATCTTCTTCCAGTTTATCGTCGTATTCGTTTTTCACCGATCGACCAGCAAAATCGTGGTACTTTTCAGTATTTACATAATTTTTTACAAAATCGGCATCCAGATCTTTTGTCGGAAAGAATCGTCCTTTCCGGTCGACAAGCGCCTGCATTTTTCCTTCAACATCTTCGACAGTAAGCGGCGAAATCCCATGTTGTTTGGCAACACGATCATCGTCGGCACCAAAAGTTGGCGCAATGTGTACAATTCCTGTTCCGTCTTCGATGGTAACAAAATCGCCGGTAATCACTTCAAAAGCTTTGCCTTTGGGTTTTACCCACTCGATCAATTGTTTGTACTGAACTCCTTTTAAATCGCTTCCTTTGTATTCGGCAAGAATTTTATAAGGTATATTTTTATCACCCGGTTTGTAATCTTCAAAAGAAAGTTCAACATTCTTTTTGTTAAAATAAACGGGGAATAAATCTTTGGCCAGAATTAGTGTTACCGGCAATCCGGTGTATGGATTAAATGATTTTACTTTTACATAATCGATACCAGGGCCTACACAAAGTGCAGTATTCGAAGGCAAAGTCCAGGGTGTTGTTGTCCAGGCCAAAAAGTAAAGATCGGTATCAACTCCTTCGTATAGGAATTCCGATTTTTCGTTTCTGATGGCTTCGAACTGTGCAATTGCTGTAGTATCTTTTACATCGCGGTAACAACCGGGCTGATTTAATTCGTGCGAACTCAAACCAGTTCCGGCGGCCGGAGAATAGGGCTGAATAGTGTATCCTTTGTACAGTAATCCTTTTTTGTAAATCTGGCTTAGTAACCACCAAACCGATTCGATGTAACGATTATCGTAAGTAATGTACGGATCGTCCATGTTTACCCAGTACCCCATTTTGTGCGTCAGATCTTCCCACTCGCGGGTATATTTCATTACCTCGGTTTTACATGCCTGGTTGTATTCCTCGACAGTAATTTTTTTACCGATATCGTCTTTCGAAATATTAAGCGCTTTTTCTACGCTGAGTTCAACGGGCAACCCGTGTGTGTCCCAACCGGCTTTCCGGTGAACACGGTATCCTTTCATGGTTTTATAGCGGCAAAAAATATCTTTAATCGCACGTGCCATCACATGGTGAATTCCGGGCATTCCGTTTGCCGATGGTGGTCCTTCATAAAAAACAAAGGTTTCTTTTCCTTCGCGCGTAGTTATGCTTTTATGAAAAGTGTCGTCGTCTTCCCATCGTTTTAACACGTCTTTATTGATCTGCGATAAATCTAACTGCTTATATTCCTGAAACTTATAACTCATAAGAAAACTATAATTCTGTGCTACTTAAAAAACCATGCAAATATAGGAATTTTTTTAGGCTGAAAATGGCATTTCGGGTTTTAATAAGCCTGTGTTAAGCCGATGAAATTAAATAAATTCCGAATCGCTGTTTCGAATTTTTCGCGATTAATTTCGAGCAATAATTTATCTTTTACTCTTCATTAAAACTTATCTTTATAAAACCACACCGCCTGCTAAGTATATCTCTAACAATGACTATTCAAAAAAATTCGAATCGTTTTTAGCTGCGCGTCCAGATGAAAACCCGTTTTGTTTTTGGTATGGAAGCACAGAACCTCATCGTAGATATGAGTATGGTGCCGGTTCGAAATACGGAGGAAAAAACTTAAATGAAGTTGATGAAGTACCAACATTCTGGCCCGATGTTGATACGGTTCTACAAGATATGCTCGATTATGCCTTTGAGATTGAATATTTTGATAAACACCTTCAACTTATGCTCGAAAAATTAGATGAAATTGGCGAATTGGAAAATACAATCGTAATTGTTACTACCGATAACGGAATGCCTTTCCCTAGAATAAAAGGTCAGGTTTATGAATATTCCAATTACCTTCCGTTAGCAATTATGTGGCCAAACGGTATTAAAAATCCAGGGCGTGTGGTCGACGATTTTGTAAATTTTATTGATTTTGCCCCAACTTATCTGGAAGTTGCCGGATTAACAGCAAAAGAAACCGGCATGCAAACGATTACAGGAACAAGTCTGACAGAAATTTTCGATTCGGAGAAATATGGAACTATAACTCCTGAACGCAATTTTGTATTGCTTGGAAAAGAAAGACACGATGTGGGGCGACCACACGATCAGGGATATCCTGTTCGGGGAATTATCTCGCAAGATTATTTATACATCCGGAATTTTAAACCAGAAAGGTGGCCCAAAGGAAACCCGGAAACCGGATATTTAAATTGCGATGGCAGCCCAACAAAAACGTATATTTTAAACACCCGGCGAAAAAAGAATCAGCTTGAATATTGGCATCTCAATTTTGGAAAACGCTCTGAAGAAGAATTGTACCAGATAAAAAATGATCCTTTTTGCACACAAAATTTTGCTGATAATCCGGCATTTGAAAACATAAAAATTGAAATGGAAAAGGGAATGATCGAAAAATTACAAAAACAAGGAGATCCCAGAGTTTTAGGGACTGGCAATATTTTTGATAATTACCCATATATCGGAGCAGTTCAAAACTATTACAATCGTTATATGAGCAGAGAAAAAGTAAATGCAGGTTGGGTTAACCTCTCCGATTACGATTCAGATTTGATAGAGAAATAAATACTGTTTTTTAACCAAGATAAAAGCCGTTCTCTTTGCAGAAAACGGCTTTCACTATTTTGATTAATGCTGTCTGCTAATAGAATTTAGATCTTTTGTCTACAATTTCTGTCGATTTGCGATGTGCTTCGTAAGCTTCTGAATTAGCTCTGAAACCAAGACTTTGTGCCAAACGAACTTGCTCGGCTGCTACATCGTCTGCAACTCCTTCGTCAATCGAAGTAACTTTTACAATATAAACTCCGTTGTTTCCTTCAATTGGTTTAGAAATCTGATCAACATCCAGAGAAACAACTGTTCCGATTACCAAAGGTTCCAATCCTAATCCGGGAATTGAGAAAGAGTTGAAATCGATTCCTACTGCATTTTTTACAGTCGATCCTAATTCGCTGGCAATTGCAGTTAAATCGGTTTTACCGGCTAATGCAGCACTTGCCTTTTCAGCCAGATAATCGGCCTTTTTTTGTTTTGTAACTGCTAATTCAACTCTTGCTCTTACTTCGTCTAACGAAGCAATTCCTTCTTCGGTAGCTTCGATAAGTACAGCAATAACAAAGTTGTCGCCCAATTCGAAAATTGGAGATTGCTGAGAACTGATGATGATTTCACCTTCTTCAGCATCGAATGCAGATCTGATTAATTGACGCGCATTTTCGAGACCAACAATCTGACGGTCGCTTTCACGAACTGTTGCAACTCTTTTCGTTAATTTCTGTTCGGCAACAGCAGCTTCAAATTCGGCTTGGTCGGTATGTTCACCTGCAAATTTACTTGCTTCGCCATAAATATCCTGAATAGTGCGAGTACTTGCTTCGACATTACGAACCAAATACGCCATCTGTACTTGTTTGCTTTCAACACCACGCTGAGTTGTTTGAATAACGTGAATTCCAAATTGCGAAGCAACAATTGCAACCTCGTTTTTTGCATTATTAAAAGCAGCATCTTCAAAAGGTTTTACCATTTGTCCACGGCCAAACCATCCCAAATCGCCACCGGTTACAACAGAACCCTGATCGCTTGAATATTTTGCCGCTAAAGTTGCAAAATCGCTGCCATTATCAATCATCGTTTTTAAACTATCGGCCAGTGTTTGCATCGCCAATACTTCAGCCTGAGAATTTACCGGCAATAAAATGTGTCTGGCTTTTACCGAGTCAGGCATCATTTCAATAGCAC
>JBNKOT010000349.1:0-9315 GCA_050294855.1 Draconibacterium sp.
AATTCTATTTGTGCGCCCAGTCGTGCCGTGCTTTTAACCGGAAAACACAGTTTTAAAAACGGAAAAGTCGACAATGTTCAACCCTTCGACTGGAGTCAGGATAATTTCCCAAAACTATTACAGGCCAACGGATATCAAACTGCAATGATTGGTAAAATTCATTTGGATGGTTTACCCACCGGGTTCGATTTTTCGATGGTGCTGCCCGGACAGGGATTTTATTACAATCCCGATTTTTTAGTGAATGGCAAAAGAGAACGTTTTGAAGGTTATTGCACCGAAATAATTACCGAAACTATGTTAGACTGGTTAAAAAATAAACGAGATCCGAATAAACCATTTTGTGCCTTATACCACCAAAAAGCGCCGCACCGAAACTGGAAACCTGCACCAAAATATTTAACACTTTATGATGACAAAACGTTTGATCCGCCAGCAAATTATTTCGACGATTACGAAGGACGCGGAACGGCTGCACACACCCAGGAAATGAAAGTTGACGGACATGCCATGTGGGGACACGATTTTAAAATGTTAAACGATCCTGATGGAAATCCAACAGGTTTTGAAAACGAATTAAAACGTTTTACCGACAAACAAAAAGAAGACTGGCTGGCTGCCTACACACCAAAAAATAAGGCGATGAAAGCGGCAATACTGGAAGGTGAAGAGTTGGGGAAATGGAAATTCAATCGTTATATAAAAGATTATTTACGTACCATAAAATCGGTAGACGATGGTGTTGGCGAAGTTTTAGATTACCTCGAAGCGTCGGGATTAGCAGAAAATACAATTGTGGTTTATACTTCAGATCAGGGTTTTTATTTAGGCGAGCACGGTTGGTTCGATAAACGTTTTATGTACGAAGAATCGTTTCGAACGCCGCTTTTAGTGCGTTTCCCAAAGGAAATTAAAGCTGGCACAAAAATCAATAAACTGGTTCAAAACCTCGATTTTGCACCAACTTTTCTTGATTATGCAGGAATCGAAATTCCAAAAGAAATGCAGGGAATTTCGTTTCGTAAGCTGGTTAGTGGCGAAACAAGCGACTGGCGCGATGCTGTTTACTACACGTACTACGAATATCCATCGGTGCACATGGTAAAACGACACTACGGTGTGGCAACCGAACGTTATAAACTCATGCATTTTTATTACGACATCGACGAATGGGAAATGTACGATCTGCAAAGCGATCCGGCAGAAATGAAGAATATATACGACGATCCGGCGTATGCCGAAGTTCAGGAAAATCTGCATAAAAGATTGACCGAACTCCGCCGCGAATACGGCGACAGCGATGAAAACGATGAACGATTTAAAAAAGATTATCTCGATCATCAGCAAAAAGTTAGAGAGCGACAGGCGGCACAGGCTGCAAAAAAGGCATCGGAACATTAACCTTAAAAGCCACCTAAATACCGAACACACAGGTGATGGATTTTCGATTGTTGCTGCTGAAAAGAATATAACTGCAATGAACAGTTAAACGCTGAAAAAGTAATATTATCATGAAAAAAGTAACAGGAATTGGCGGAATATTTTTTAAAACTTCGGATCCCGAAAAAATGAAAACGTGGTACAATAAAAATTTTAGGCTGGTTACCAACGAATACGGTTCTGTTTTCGAGTTCCGGAAGGCTGACGAACCCGAGAAAAAAGGCTACTCGGGTTGGAGTCCGTTTAAAGATGATACAACTTATTTTGAACCTTCCGAAAAAGAATTCATGATAAATTACCGCGTAGAAAATATCGAGAGACTGCTTGAAGAATTGCGCGAAGCAGGCGTAACAATTTGCGATGAAAATAAAAACCTACGAATACGGAAAATTTGTCCACATTCTCGATCCTGAAAACAATAAAATTGAACTTTGGGAACCCATCGACCAGTCGTTTACAGAAATGTACGAAGGAAAAACCACCAAATAATAGTTCATTAAACCAATGCTCAAGATCGTTTAGCGTTTATTGTTTTGGATTTAACATGCAATACTCACTTCATTTATTTATCTTTCGGGTTCATAAAAATCAATATACATGAAGCTGTTTACCATTGCTTTTTTGTTTTTATTTACGTTTGGAATAAGCTCGACAGGATATGCTAATTCTGAAAAAAAAGAATTCACTAAAAATGCTGAATCGGATACAATGCTGATTTACCTCAAAGATTTTGGTCTGGAAAAAACGCGGAAAAAAGACTGCACAAAATACATCAAAAAAGCCATTGGAACACTATCTGTCAACCAAGCTAAAAAGCTAATTTTCCAACGCGGTGAATATCATTTTTATCCGGAAAACAGCACGCGCAAATACTATTACGAATCGAATACCACCGATGAAAATCCGCGTAAATGTGCTTTTGTTTTTGAAAACATTAAAAATCTGGTGATTGAAGGAAACGGTTGTACACTTATTTTTCATGAACAAATGCAACCTTTTACTTTCGACAATTGCGAAAATATTATTTTGAAAGATGTAAACATCGATTGGGAGCAGCCCTTAATTGCACAAGCCGAAGTTCTAAAAATCGATGATGAATTTATTGAACTTGATATCGATTTAAAAGAAGCGCCTTTTCGTGTTGATGAAGCCAAATTGTTTTTTACCGTTGGCAGGTATGTACGTGAACCCTGGAAAGGTACAATGGAATTTGATCGTGAAGGTCGTTTTGTTGTGCCACAAACCGGCGATCGGGGCTGTTTAGGAAGAGGTTGGGAAAATTATTTAACAGAAAATGTAATCCCTGGCGTTTTACGTCTTTATTATCCGTTTGAAAGAAAACCCAAAGTCGGTAATTTTTTGGTGATGCGTCATGCAGAACGAATTCATTCCGGCGTTTTTATTCAGGAATCAAAAAACATTACCATCGAAAACCTGAATCTTTATCATGCCACCGGACTTGGAATCCTGGCACAGTTTAGCGAAGATTTGACTTTCGATAGCTACCGCGCCATCCCAAATAAAAAGAAAAAAAGATATTTTGGAGGTGGCGACGACGGGTTGCAGATTTCGAATTGCAAAGGACAAATTACGGTTAAAAATTGCGAGTTTGCCGGTTTGATGGACGACCCGATTAATGTGCACGGAACAAGCGTTCGGATCGAACAAATTGTTTCTCCAAAAGAATTAAAGTGCCGTTTTATGCACAGTCAAAGCGAAGGCCTGAAATGGGGACATCAGGGCGATCGGATTAGTTTTATCGAAAATTTGTCGATGCAATCTATTGGTACCGGAGAAGTTGTAAGCTTTATAAAAATTAACGATCAACTTTTTACCATTACTTTAAAGGAACCGGTTCCGGCAACCCTGAAAAAAGAAAATGCACTCGAGAATATCACTTGGAGTCCGGATGTGCACGTTCTCAATTCGCATTTTAAAAGTTGCAGGGCTCGCGGTTTATTGGTTTCTACTCCAGGAAAAGTGGTGATCGAAAACAATATTTTTGAATCGAGCGGCAGTGCTATTCTGATTGCTGGCGATGCAAACGGTTGGTTCGAATCGGGCGCGGTAACCGACGTACTCATTCAGAACAATATTTTTACCGAACTTTGTAATACAAGTTCTTATCAGTTCTGCGAAGGAATTATTTCGGTTTATCCAATCATTCCCGAACTAAATGCAAAAACTCCTCAATTTCATAAAAACATCAGAATCGAAAACAACGAATTTCATCCCTTCGATTTTCCTGTGCTTTATGCAAAATCGGTCGATGGAATTGCATTCAACAATAATCAAGTCATCCGAAGTATCCGTTTTGAATCCTATCACAATCGGAAATACACTTTTACTTTTGAAGCAAGCAAAAACATAAATATTAGTGGGAATAATTTTTCGGAAGATGTTTTGGGTAAAAACATCCTTTTAAATCTAACACCGGAAAACGAATTAAAGTGTGCTCCCGATCAAAACCTGAAAGTTGAAATTAAAAAGCCTGGTAAATAAAGAAAAAAAATGGACAACAACGATATAATACGCCGTATCAGATATGTTTTCGACATTAATGATTCGAAAATGATTGAGCTCTTTGGTCTTGGCGATGTACAAGTTACACGCGCCCAAATCAGCAGTTGGTTAAAAAAAGACATCGATCCTGATTATGTAACTTTACCCGATTTCCAGCTGGCAGTTTTTTTAAACGGATTGATCGTCGATAAAAGAGGAGCAAAAGAGGGACCAAAACCAATTCCTGAGAATCGTTTAAACAACAATATTATTTTACGAAAAATAAAAATTGCTTTAAATCTTAAAAACGAAGATATGTTGGAATTACTACAACTTGCAGACTTTCAAATCAGCAAACACGAGTTAAGTGCATTTTTTCGGAAATCCGGACAAAGTCAGTACCGCGAGTGCAAAGACCAGATTTTACGAAACCTTTTACGTGGAATGCAAATGAAATACCGCGAAAACAAAACACTCTGATTTCTATTATACAAATTCCAGTCTCGGCTTTTTACCTTACTTTTGCATTCTGTAAAAAGAAGAGATTTTGACATTTGATCCATTTCATATCGACCTGCCTGTTGTCTCCATAATCGGAGCGTTAAACGATAAACTGGCAACAGAAAATACACTTTTGGTAAGTGCACCTCCGGGAGCCGGAAAAAGTACCATTTTACCTTTAACCGTATTAAACGAATCGTTTCTTAGCGAGCAGAAAATCATTATGCTCGAACCGCGTCGTTTAGCCGCCCGAGCCATTGCCGGACGAATGGCGTCTCTGCTTGGCGAAAAGGTGGGTGAAACGGTGGGGTACCGCATTCGGTTCGAGACACAAATCAGCAGTAAAACACGTATCGAAGTAGTTACCGAAGGAATTCTTACACGCATGCTTCATTCCGATAATTCCTTAAACGGTGTTGGTCTGGTTTTTTTCGATGAGTTTCACGAACGGAGTATTTATGCTGATGTGGCGCTCGCACTTTGTCGCGAGGCTCAGGAAGTGTTACGCCCCGATTTACGAATTGTTGTGATGTCGGCAACACTTAATTTGCCCGAACTTTCTGCTTTGCTAAAGGCACCGGTAATTTCTTGCAGCGGCCGCCAGTTTCCGGTGGAAATAAAATACACCGGTGGAAACGATATGAAAATGTTACCCGAGTTAACGGCACAAACCATAATGAAAGTCGCCCGAGAAACCGAAGGAGACATTTTAGTGTTTTTGCCCGGCGAAGGCGAAATTAAAAAATGTGAAACCTTGCTCAAAAAGGAACGAAAATCATTTGTTGTTCATTTGTTGTACGGACAACTTTCGCAAGGAAAACAACGTGCTGCCATTCTACCCAATCGGGAGGGAAAACGAAAAGTAATTCTGTCCACATCGATTGCAGAAACAAGTTTAACAATTGAAGGCGTAAAAGTAGTTGTAGACTGTGGTTTTGGACGAACGTCGCGTTTTGATCCTCGTTCCGGTTTGTCGCGGTTGGAAACCGTGCAAATCTCAAAAGACTCAGCCGACCAGCGTGCCGGACGTGCCGGCAGACTTGGGCCCGGCGTTTGTTACCGCATGTGGACACAGGCAACACACTGGCAACTCGACGATCATCGGACACCCGAAATTTTGGAAACTGATTTAGCCGATTTGGTACTCGATCTGGCTCAGTGGGGAATTCTTGACGCGGCTCAACTTACCTGGTTAACTCCGCCTCCAAAAGGAGCGCTAGCACAGGCTTCCGAAATGCTCCACCAGCTAAATGCATTAGAAAACGGAAGAATTACCGAGCACGGAAAAGCCATGCATCGGCTGCCTTGTCATCCTAGAATTGCGCACATGTTAATCGAAGCTAACAAAAGCGAACTCTTGCCACTGGCATGCGATTTGGCGGCGGTTCTCGAAGAACGCGATCCTTTGGGAAGAGAAGCTGGAATTGATATCAATTTGCGAATTGAGGCACTCCGCAATCAGCGGGCAATGCAAAGAATGGGCAGAAAAATAAAACGCATCGAACAGGTAGCAGCCTCCTACCAGACCATAATGAATTGCACAATAAGTAATGAAACAGTCGATCCGTACGAAACCGGTCTCCTTTTAGTTTATGCTTATCCCGAGCGAATTGCACACGCCAGAGTCGGAAACAATGCACAGTTCAAATTATCGAATGGCAGTATTGCCATGGCCGGGCACCGCGACGATTTGGCCGATGAACCCTGGCTGGCAGTGGCACATTTGAATGTCCGCGAAGACATAGGAAAGATATTTCTCGCCTCGCCTTTAAATCCTACTGATTTGGCTCCAATGGTTAAAAAAGTGGAAGTGATTACCTGGGACACACGCAAAGGTGGTTTACTCGCGGTTAGCGAACTGCGAATCGGAAACATTGTTTTACAAACAAAACCACTGCCCTCGCCCGATGAAACGCATTTGGTAAAAGCAATTTCTGAAGCCATACAAAAAGAAGGTGAACGACTGTTGAATTTCGATGCCGAAGTTGTTCAGTGGCAAAATAGGGTTATGAGTTTAAGAAAATGGAATCCTGGCGATGGGTGGCCCGATGTGTCAACATCAACTGTACTCCTGACAAATGCAGAGTGGCTTTCTCCCTATTTAAACGGAATCAGAAAACCAGAAGAATTGAAAAAAATTGATTTGGTAAATGCTTTACATTTTCATTTAAAACCAGAGCAACAAAAAGCACTCGATAAATTGGCGCCGTCGAGAATAAAAGTCCCAAGCGGTTCGTCGATTAAAATTGAATATTTACCCCATGGAGCACCTCCAATTTTATCAGTCAGGGTGCAGGAAGTTTTTGGTTTGGCCGACACTCCTTCGATTAACAAAGGAAAAACAAAACTTATAATGCATCTGTTATCGCCGGGTTTTAAACCGGTTCAGGTGACTTCCGATTTACGCAATTTCTGGAATAACACATATTTTGAAGTCAAAAAAGAATTAAAACGGCGTTACCCTAAACATGTCTGGCCCGATGATCCTTGGACAGAAGAAGCAACTCGCGGCGTGAAAAAGAAAAAAAAGAAATAGATTTATCGGAAAAAACAATTCTGATTTCAACCCAATTTTTGTATTATTTTATAAAAGTCCAGGCAACAATCCGGCTAACCTTATTCCCCTGCCCCATTGGAATTGTTTTTACTTCAACGGCATCGACACTTTTTAAAGCTCTGTAAATTTTAACCAGATTCGATTCTTTTGAAACCAGGCTTGTAAACCACCGCACCGACGAAGCAAACTCCTGACTTTGAAAAACCATTTCGCGAACAAAGCGTTCTTCGCCGCCATCGCACCACAGTTCGGTGTTTTGCCCACTAAAATTTAAGGTCGGATTTTTGATCTTTTTTTGTTTCAGGTTTTGCAGTTTTCGTTTTGTTCCGGCCGCTGCCTCTGCCGCAGAAGCATGAAAAGGTGGATTACAAATCGAAAAATCAAAATGTTCATTTTTCTGGATGATTCCTGTAAAAATATTTTTTTTGTCTTTTTGAAATCGCAATTCGATCTTACCTTTTAAAACCTCATTCGAATCGACTGTTTTTTGAGCAGATTCAATCGCCACCTCATCAATATCCGCACCAACAAACGACCAATTATATTCGGCAGCACCAATAATCGGGTAAATACAATTGGCACCAACACCAATATCAAGTCCTTTAATTTTTTGTCCGTTTGGAACTTCTCCTCCAAAACCTTCGCTTAATAAATCAGCGATGTAATGAATATAATCGGCTCGTCCTGGCACTGGCGGACACAAATAACCTTTTGGAATGTCCCAGTTTTTTACGCCATAAAAACGGTTCAGCAAAGCCGCATTTAATGCTTTTACAGCAGCAGGATTAAAAAAATCAACCGATTCGTCGCCAAAATCATTCACCTTCACATATGGAATTAAGGCCGGATAAACCGTACAAAGTTCTTGAAAATTATATCGACTCCGGTGTTTGCTTCTCGGATGCAATTTTTCCTTTTCGCTTGGATGGATTCTTTTTTGTTGCATAATTTTTATCGAAACAAATATACAATTGTTTTTGGCAGGCATTGGGTAAAATTATTCCTCTGCTTTCGAATTGGCAAACATATTTTCAATCTTGATCCTTTTAATAAAATCGGTATTCTATCGAAAAAAACAGGAACTGAAAAAACATTGGAATTTTCGGATTTGGTTTTGTTATATTGTAGATTTTAGTTTCATAAATATTTTTAGTGAATAAAATATCAGTAATAAAACTAACGGATTTTAACCATTAACCTGATAATAAAAAAACACTTTTCAAGTTAAGCGAACATTTATTTCTTATAAATTAAAATATTCTGGCAATTGTATTTCTATTCTGTTAACAATTGTATTTTATCCAAACTCAATTGCCACATTCTACGGTCAGCCGTTTAATAATATCTACATTTGCACGCTTTTTCGAATTAAAGGAAAGCATAAAAACATTTTTTTCAGATGATTACAGTTGACAATTTAAGAATTCAGTTTGGTAAAAGAGTATTGTTTCAGGATGTAAATATGAAGTTTACCGCCGGAAACTGTTATGGAGTAATTGGTGCAAATGGAGCAGGAAAATCGACCTTACTAAAAGCCATTTCGGGTGAAATTGATGCCACCGCCGGATTTGTTACTTTAGGACCAGGCGAACGTCTTTCGGTTTTAAGTCAGAACCACTTTGCATTCGACGAATTTTCGGTTTTGGACACTGTAATGAAAGGCCATGAAAAACTTTGGAACATCATGGAGGAAAAAAATACCCTTTACGCGAAACCCGATTTTTCGGAAGCCGACGGTTTTAGGACCGCCGAACTGGAAGCCGAATTTGCCGACATGGACGGCTGGAATGCAGAAAGCGACGCCGCCACACTTTTGAGTAACCTGGGCATAAAAGAAGAGTTTCATTATACACTGATGAAAGACGTGAGCGGAACTCAAAAAGTAAGGGTTTTGCTAGCACAGGCACTTTTCGGGAAACCCGACAATTTATTGCTCGATGAGCCTACCAACGACCTCGACCTCGAAACCGTAGTTTGGTTGGAAAATTATCTGGCCAATTACGAAAACACCGTTTTGGTAGTTTCGCACGACAGGCACTTTTTAGATGCAATTAGTACCCACACCATCGACATCGATTTTAACGACATAAAAATGTTTGCCGGAAATTATAGTTTCTGGTACGAAAGCAGCCAGTTGGCATTGCGTCAGCAGCAGGCTCAGAATAAAAAAGCCGAAGAAAAGAAAAAAGAATTACAGGAATTTATTCAACGTTTTAGCGCGAATGTTGCCAAATCGAAACAGGCAACAAGTCGTAAAAAAATGATTGAAAAATTAAACATTGGCGACATTCAACCTTCAACAAGAAAATACCCTG
>JBNKOT010000350.1:0-22625 GCA_050294855.1 Draconibacterium sp.
CCGGGAGTACCCACAACGATTTGTGGTCCTCTGTCGAGTTCACTCATTTGTGCGCGAATATCGGCACCACCATAAACAACAGCAACTTTGAGTTTTTTAAGGTTTTTTGAATATTTGTTCAAGTCGCTGGCAATTTGCATAGCCAACTCACGTGTGGGGCTTAAAATTAAAGCCTGGATTGATCGCTGCGCAGTATCAATTTGCTCGATAATCGGCAAACCAAATGCGGCAGTTTTGCCGGTTCCTGTTTGCGCCAGAGCAATCATGTCCTGCGTGTTTTCCAATAAAAATGGAATTGTTTTCTCCTGCACCGGAGTAGGTTGCTCAAAACCAAGATCTTCAATCGCCGATTGAATTTCGGTGCTGAGCCCCATTTCTTTAAATAATGTCATTAAAATTCTTCTAAAATATGGGTGCAAAGCTACGCTTTTAAAATGAATTTCAGGGTATTAACACTTTTTCTTTCCGAATCTTAACTTAAGTGATCGTTATCATAATTAGGCATATTTTACTTTTAATTTCTTTTTTTTAGATCAATTTCAATGTTAATTCAACCCTAATGCTTTAAATTTGTTAAACAATAATATTCTTTACTAATCGAGAATATTTGAAAATGATATGCCATTAAAACAAAATAAATACTGTTTGAGCGTTTTTTTTGCCGCTCTATTTCTTTTTTGCTCGTTCAGCGGAAGTTCACAAGCAACCGATACGATTATTCCAATCCATGAAAATCCTGAAAAAATTCTCAAAAAAATTGATGTTCGTGATCTGACCAGCAATGGTTTTAATTTTTGGCAAGATAAATTCACCGGACACTGGGCCGGAATCGATTTTGGATTTAATTCCTTTTTGAACAAAGATTATTCGGCATACGAGAATGAATTTATGGAAAACGACATTTTTCGCTCCAATACGACTTATGTTAATTTAATCCAGCAAAGTATTGGTTTTCAGCACAATAAAAATACAATTGGTTTGGTCACCGGTTTAGGAATTTATTTTCAGAGTTATCGCTTAAATAAAAACACAAGCATCGAACGTTTACCCAACGATAAGATTGTTCCTCAATACCTGTATTTCGACGATAATCAGAAATCAAAACTTTCGCTGGTTTCACTAATGCTGCCGGTTCTTGTCGAGTTCCAAATCCCAATCAATCATTACGAAAACCGGCTCTATTTTTCTGCCGGACCCTATTTAGCTTGCCGATTGAGTAGCCAAACAAAAATAAAATACCGAACAGATAAAAAACAAAAACTGAAAGTTCCGGATCATTATTCGCTGTACAATTGGAAATATGGAATGATGTTTCGTGCTGGTTATCGCTGGATTAATGTTTTTGCAATTTATGAAATTACACCGCTGTTTAAAGAAAACAAAGGTCCGGTATTAACACCTTTTACTTTTGGATTTACCTTGCTTCAGTTTTAGTTCGACGAATATTAATTTATTTCGAGTTTATCGGAAACACGATAATTGTCATTGCACATTGCGGCAAAAAGAAAGTACTTGCATGGGTGAAAAGCAAAACATTTATCTTAAAAAAATAATTACTCAGACGTTGCGCGCCGCATCACTGAAAGAGGCGATCGACTAATACCATTGGAACCATATAAAATTACACAATGAAATTACTACTGATAAGTAACTCTACCATGCCGGGCGAACCTTATTTGGATTACCCTAAAAATGAGATCAAAAAATTTCTGGGAAATAAACCAAAAACAGTGGTTTTTATTCCTTATGCAGCTGTTTCTTTTTCGTTTGATATCTATTGCGAAAAGGTGGAAGAACGATTTGCTGAAATCGGACATCACGTGGTTGGAATTCACACCTTCGACAATCCGGTAAAAGCCATTCAGGAAGCCGAAGCCATAGTTGTTGGCGGCGGAAACACCTGGCAACTTGTGCGCATGTTGCACGAGCAGAAACTTATGAATCCGATCCGAGAAAGTACTTATAACGGCACACCGTATATTGGCTGGAGCGCAGGTTCGAATGTAGCTTGTCCGACACTTCGTACCACCAACGACATGCCCATTGTCGATCCTTTGGGTTTTGATTGTACCGGACTAATTCCGTTCCAGATCAATCCTCATTATTTAGATGCAAATCCAGAAGGTCACGGTGGCGAAACCCGCGAACAACGCATTGAGGAATTTCTTGAAATCAATAAAAACATTTATGTTGCCGGACTCCGTGAAGGAACAATGCTTAAAGTTAAAAATGACAAAGTTGAGTTGATCGGGAGTCGGAAATGCAGGATTTTTAAAAACGGAAAAAGTCCTGTTGAATATGCTCCCGGAGACGACTTAGACTTTTTATTGAAATAGAAAAAAGCGGATAACGAAAAATTATCCGCTTTTTTTATCTTAAATATTTGGCAGCAAACACGACCAAAATATAAAATTAAGCACGACTATAAAGCAAATCGCTAACTTTGCACAAAATAAGATTCATGATGGAAATTCTAACCAATAGTTATTTTGCACTCTTTTTAATTGTTGCACTCGGTTTTATTTTAGGACGAATCAAAATTTTTGGTTTATCGCTCGACGTTTCTGCCATAATTTTTGTGGCACTGATTTTTGGTCATTACGGCGTTGTAATACCCAAAGACTTCCAAAATCTGGGTCTGGTTTTATTTATTTTTACCATTGGTATTCAGGCCGGTCCGGGATTTTTCGAATCGTTTAAAAAAGATGGCCGGCAACTGACACTTTTTGCAACACTGCTTATTTTATCGGGCGGAATTATCACATCAGTTCTTATTTGTTTTATGCACCTCGATAAAAATATTGCCATCGGATTATTTACCGGCGCTTTAACCAGTACTCCGGGTTTGGCTGCTGCCATCGACAATACCGGATCGCCGCTGGCCTCAATCGGGTACGGTGTTGCCTACCCTTTTGGTGTAATTGGCGTAATTCTCTTTATACGTTTTCTTCCAAAAATTTTGAAAATTTCACTTAAAGATTCGGAAGAAGACTACGAACAAAAAATGAAAGATGAGTTTCCCGAAATTTTAAAACAGAATTTTGTGGTTGAAAATGAGAATGTGGTCGGAAAATCGATCGGCGGACTGCGCATTCGTTTTATGACCAAAGCGGTTGTTTCGCGTGTTGTGCACAACGGAAATGCAATTATTCCAACCCCCGAAACCGTTCTTCACAAAGGAGATCTGATTAAAGCCGTGGGCACCGAGGAAGCTTTAAAAAACATCGAACTGCTGATTGGTTCAAAAACCGAAGAAGAAATTCTGATCGACCCGCAATACGAAGTCCAGTCGGTGCTTGTAACCAACAAGGAAGTAGTTAATAAAACCCTTGGACAGATTAACCTATTACATACGTACAACGCTACGATTACCCGCATTCGCCGGTCGGGAATTAATATTTCTCCGTCGCCAAACTCAAAACTTCAGTTCGGAGATAAGCTAGTGATTGCAAGCAGTAAAGCCAACATGAAAATCGTTTCAAATATTTTTGGGAACGATCAGAAAAAACTTTCCGACACCGATATTCTTCCGTTGGCCGTAGGAATTTTACTTGGAGTTTTGGTGGGCAAAATAAACATCACACTCGGAAACATTTCGTTTAGTCCGGGGCTAACCGGAGGAATTTTAATCACTGCATTAATCGTCAGCAGAATTGGTAAAACCGGATCGATTCTCTGGACAATGACCGGTTCTGCCAACCAGCTTTTACGTCAGTTGGGACTTATTCTTTTTCTGGCAGCCGTAGGTTCCGGAGCCGGAGAACACATTGTTGCCACTTTCGAAAAGTATGGAATTGAGTTGTTTATTTACGGTGGACTGATTACTATTTTCCCGATGCTAATTGCAAGTTTGGTTGGCCGTTATGTTTTTAAAATGAACATTCTGGCATTGCTCGGAGCCATCAGCGGAAGTATGACCAGCACTCCCGGTTTAGCCGCCGCCGATTCGATGACAAATACGAATGCACATTCCATTGCCTATGCAACAGTTTATCCGGTTGCCATGGTACTTCTTATTGTTATCGTGCAAATAATTACGATGTTTCTTTAACTATTTTTGATAAGAAGCAGGGTTGACAGCTGCTGCCGACCAGTTTTTAAAAAAGCGCAAAACCACATCTTTGTCGTAGCTTTTATCCTTTTCTAAATACACCGAATTTTGTGTATGAATATGTGTTCCTTTTCCATCCAGAATCACAAAAACCGGGAATCCAAAACGTTGCGGAAATCCCAATTCAGCTAAAAGTTCCTCTTGTTTGTGTTGAGGATCGTAATTTACTTTTACCACTTCGTAATTGGCTTCCACATAGTTTTTTAAATCACTATCGTTTTCAACAAAATTGTGGAATTTAACACACCACGGACACCAGTTTCCACCAATCTGAAGAAACACATGTTTTCCTTCTAAATTTGCTTTTTCGATGGCCTGTTTTATTTCCTTTTTTGCATCTGCTTCGGGATTATAGATTTCCACTTTTTGTGCTATCGCTGCGCCCGACAAAAAAGAAATCAGCAATAAGACTGCTATATTTTTTATTTTCATTGAATGAATTTTTATTTTTCTCTCCAGGCCGATTCCATTTTATAAACATCGAGTTTGTTCACACCTAGTTCGCCACCATTGGTAAACAAAACTACATCGCTTGCATTTTCGTCGGGCACAAAACAATTCGATACAACTGCCCGGCCGTCGTTGGCATAAATTTCAACCGAAGCCCGATCAAGCAAAATTTCAAGCTTTATTCTTCCGTCAACCGGCATGAGCGGAACCGTACTTCCTAGAGCCGATAAAGTTCCACGTTTTGCGTTGTACAAAATTTCAACCCCCGGATTCTTTCTACTGTGACGCAACATAAATCCAAAGTTGTCGGATGTTTTTAGATCAAAATCGCCAATAATATGAAGACAATCGCCATCAACTTTTTTCACAATATTTTCGTCGATACCGGGAATTAACACTTTGCTCTCCCACTCGTAATGTTTTCCGTGAAGCAATTCTATTTCTGAAACAGGCTTTCGTACCAACTGATAGCCGGAATTAAACTTTGTTAAATTAAGTTCGCTCGGGAATGTCATTTGTCCGTTAAAAGGCATATCAGGAAATTTTCCACCACGCATCCACGCAATCTGAATGGTTCTTGAATCATCTTCCGGAATATTGCTCCAGGTTTGTGTGGCATAATAATTTTTACCCCAGTCGCTTTTCAATTTTGCCGAAGCGGCTGTAAAAGTTTCTCCATCAAAGTCACCGATCAGATAACTGCCATCGCCGTCAAATAAAATCCACTTTTTCTCATCCGGACGATTAGTAACCTGCAGTTCAACTAAATCGGGGCATTCGAAAAATCCGGCGACATGACTTTTCCATTCCCAGTTTATCATATTTTCAGAGGTGTAAAACGAAATACCTTTTGTTTTATCGTCTTCGGTGGTTTTTCGATAAAGCACCATCACCCATTTTTGCGAAGGTGCATGCCAGAAAACTTTTGGATCTCTTGCGTCGTCCTTTTCATCGTATGGAATAATCGGGTTTCCTTCCAGCTTTTCCCATATTGTTCCTCCGTCGGTACTATATGCAATACGCTGTCCGCAATTTTGACTGGTATAAAAAGCAACCAGAGTTTTTTCGTTTCCTTTTTGTTTTTCAAGTACATTGTTCTTATCCACAATTGCCGATCCCGAATACGCGGTACAGTTTTCTTTATCGGTTGAGTTTTCGTCGGGGTAAAGTGCAATCGGCAGGTGCTCCCAATGTACCAGGTCTTTACTTAGTGTATGCCCCCAATGCATGTATCCCCATTCCGTTCCATTTGGATTATATTGATAAAACATGTGGTAGTTTCCTTTATAATATACCAATCCATTCGGATCGTTGTGCCAATTTTTTTGTGGTGTAAAATGAAATTGTGGTCGATAAATTTCATTATAATAATCTTTGTCAGATTTTAATGAAACAAGTGTAAATACTAGAGTTACAGCAAGTAGAATTGTTGATAAAAATTTCATAAATATATTTTAGCTTGAATTTTATTTTTGTCGAAACTATAAAAATTACTTGGAACTTTAAAATATAAAATTTACATTTACCCCTGCAAACCCATAAATAAAAAACTGTCAAGAGGCAGACGCTTTTGGTTCCCTTATCTTTTTGTCGCTATAAATCTAAGGTTCAAAAGTACTTTAAAAAACAAATGAAATGATGGCTGAGAGCTAGGTTAACGTTGCATTGAAAAGTTAGATTTTACAAACCCACTGGTTTAATTAAAAAATCCATTTAACCAGATTAAAAGCTAAAAGATCAAAGGCAGATTAACTCAATTTCGGTTCCAAATTTCAAAATTGTTGCTTCAGCAAACTTTTATTTTAGGGGATAACAAACCTTAATTGAAACGTTATGAAACAGTATTTACACTTCCTTAAAATTGTAGCTTGCAACTTTAAGGTCAACAGAAATTTTACAAATAGCTATTGACGACGAAAGTCAGGTTATAATTGCCTGGATTAGAACTTAGGTTTTTACAAACCCACTGATTCTTTTTCGATTACAAACCCGGGAATCAGGTTAAAAGCTTACTGAAAATCAGCAATTAGAGCATCTCAATTCAGCTAAAAATTTCGCAAATCTGATCTCATTCCGAATTAATTTAGTGTTTGATTACAAACCATTAAAAAAGAAATGAAATGAAATGGACGCTTATTTCATTCTTCTGCTTTGTAACCCTATACAGTGCAGTCGGACAAAAGAAATTACTTGAAAACAGTGTTAAAGGAGTTGCTCCTGTTAACATTGCTTTAGACGAAGTACACAAAAGTTTTACCCCGCCTCAAGCCTCTTTATCCCTAAAATCGGCAAGCAGCAAAAAGAGTGAAATTCTTGTTACTTATATTAATTTTCCGGAAGAAGCCAAACTGGCTTTTGAATATGCCGTTTCGATATGGGAACACAACATTGTATCTGAAGTTCCGATTATGATTCAGGCAAATTGGGGGCAATTAGAAGGTGGCATTCTGGCACACAGCGGCCCCGCATCTTTCCATAAAAATTTCGAAGCAGCTCTTGTAAAAGATGTTTATTATCCGATTGCTTTAGCCGAAAAACTAATGGGAAAAAGTTTTAACGGCGAAAAAGAAGCCGACATTATTATTTCTATTGATAAAAGCTGGCCCTGGTATTTAAAAACTGATGGTAACACACCAGTTTCTCAATACGATTTTGTTACTACCATTTTACACGAAATTGGTCACGGACTTGGAATTTCAGGCTTTTTAGAAGGAGCCAATGGAATTGGAAAATACAGCAATGCAAATAATAACCCAAGTGCTTACGACTATTATCTTTATAATTCATCGGAACAAAGAATTACAGACGCTTCAATTTTCGAATGTCCTTCAACTCAATTGCACGATCAGTTAACTTCTAACGATCTTGACTTTTATTGTTCGCACGATTCGAAATGTTCGAAATCAGAAATATATGCTCCAAAAACGTGGATGAACGGAGTAAGCATTTATCATCTTAAAAGTGCGGCAGGAAGCTCAGCAGATGAATTAATGAGTCCATCGTTAAGCAAAGGAGAAGCAATTCATAATCCGGGAGAAAACACCATTCTTATTTTAAATGAAATTGGCTGGAATGCAAATTCTTTAAAACTTAAGCCATTAAAAGATTTCGAAAATTCGGTTGCTGAACTTGCCGTTCAAACACAAATCGAGAACGATACAGAATTTGATCATACTTCGGTACAGGTGGTTTATTCTACCGACGGATTTGTAACAAAAGACTCAGTTACACTTGCTTTCAATAGCACAAAAACCCAATTTGAAGGAAACATTCCGGTTAACTTTTATTTGGGAAAAGTGAAGTATTATTTCAAAGCAAAAACTACCGATAACAAAGTTTTTACACAACCTTACCAGGCACCCAGTAATCTGCTCAACTTTAAAATTGGCCCCGATTTTTATCCGCCATCTTTAAACCATAATCCATTAAAACTGGTTTCCGTTTTAAACCCTTCGATTGAGCTTGAAGCAGTTGCCACAGACAACATCGGAATCGAATCGGTTAGCGTTGAGTACCGCATTAACGGAGTAGATCAGGAAGCCATTCAGTTAAAATCTGAAGAGCTTGTAAATTTCAATGGCAAATTACTTTTACCTGCAAATATTTCGGGTCAGGATGTGATAGAATACCGGTTGATTGCCGAAGATCATTCTTCGAGAAAAAATAAAAAATATTTGCCTTCAAAAGGATTCTATAATGTTCAGATCATCGAAACTGTTGAGCCTGTTGAAAGCTTTACCACCGATTTTAATACTTTTTCTAACGACTTTACAACATCCGATTTCGAAATTACAACGCCATCGGGTTTTTCGAACAATAATTTACATACCAATCATCCTTATCAGGAGTCTGACATCGCTGATAAAAAATACAATTTGATTGCACAATTAAACCATCCCGTAGTACTAAAAGAAAATGGCGAAATGACTTTTGACGAAGTTGTTTTGGTTGAACCAGGAGAAGTTGGAACCCTGTTTACAGAAGAGTTGTTTTGGGATTTTGTAATTGTTGAAGGAAGCAAAAACAATGGCGTAACATGGTATCCTTTTGCTGATGGATACGACTCGAGTGTAGACCAAACCTGGGAAACACAATTTTCGAATACACTTAAAAGTAGTGTTTCGAGTGCAGTCGGCGACGAAAGTATGTTTCTGGAAAACAGAATCAACCTTACCGACAATGAATTTTTTGCAGCCGGCGATACCGTTCTTTTCCGTTTCAGACTGGCTTCAGATAACTCGGTTACAGGCTGGGGTTGGGCAATCGATAATTTATCGATTCAAGGGCTTAAAACTTACAACACGAACGATGAGTTGATGGCAGAAGCTCAAGCAAATATTTATCCAAATCCTTTTATCAATAATTTTTATGTTGACTGTTCGAAATTGAATAATGCCACAGAAGTAACCATTCAAATTACTGACCTGTTTGGAAAAACTGTTTTTCGCGAAACCAAATACGATTCTCTCTATAATCCTAAGCTGGAGATTAATTTGTCTGATGTACGTTCGGGCATCTATCTGGCATCAATAACCGATGCAGACCTAAATACAATTACACAAAAAATCATTAAAAATTAAAATATGAAAACTCTATCGATAATCTTGATCCTTATTCTTTTGATGGGTAGTATATTTTCTGCAGTCGAATATTTTGCCAATAAATATTTCAAAAAGCAAGACCTGCCAAACGACCTAAAGAGTAGCTCTCAAAGAACATCTTTTCGCTCGGAAAGCGTTACGAATTATACGAATTAGAGACCAAAATAAATCGAAAAATCATTAAAACGTAAGTTATGAAAACAGTATTATTTATAGCCTTTGTAGCAGCCTTGTTAGGACTTGTTCTTTCGATGGTGGCGTTCTACAAACTGGTTGTAAAAAAGACTGAATAGAATAAAAAATCACTAAAACACAAATTATGAAAACATTATTAATTATTGCCTTTATGGCCGCACTCGTAGGACTGATTATCTCTATGGTCGTGTTTTACAGATTGGTTTTTAAAAAATCGCGATTATTTTAAAGAAATTTGATGGTTGAGATTTACAGCTCAAATTAGCGACAACTAGGGATTAAAATGCCGGATTTTATCCGGCATTTTTAATTTTTACTCCACTAAATATAAAATTCAGGTACAAATTCTTGGCTATTAAAGTTATAATTAGAACATTTGGCAGATTTTTTTGTATTTAATTGGACAAGATATTTTATAATGAATGGATTAAAATTCTTACTGGTTGTTTTTTTTCTTCTGGCAGTTTATATGGTTCCTGCCCAACATAAAACAAAACCACTCGAAACGCATATACCTCCAACAATTTGTTATGCCTCAGATAAAGTTGAAAAAGGATTTGTACCGCCGCCTTTCGATCCTCGTCTGAAGTCGGCTGCTGATAAAAAATCGGAAATTATTGTTGAGTATAGTTTGTTTCCGGCAAATGCAAAAGCCGCATTCGAATATGCAGTGAGTATCTGGGAAAACATTATTGAATCTGATGTTCCGATTTATATAAAGGCCAACTGGCGTTCTCAAGATGCAAATGTACTCGGAAGCGCCGGACCAAGAGGCTATTACACCAACTTTAAAAATATCCCCCACAAAAACCGCTACTACCCTGTTGCCATCGCCGAAAAAATTACCGGAGAAGAAATTACCGGCCCATCGACACCCGATATTGTTGCCGACTTTAATAAAGATGCCGACTGGTATTACGGAATCGATGGAAAAACGCCCGACCAGATGTACGATTTTGTAACAGTTGTTTTACACGAAATCACACACGGACTTGGTTTTACCGGCTTCTTCTTTATGCGAATAAATAACGGCGCGTACAGTTACGATAAATCTGGTGACGCAGCAGCTTTCGATCTTTTAGTAATCGACAACCAAAATAAGCAACTGGTTGATACCACTTTTTATGATAATTATTCGCTCGCACTTGGTAATGTGTTCACGTCGAATGCATTGTATGCCAACAGTCTGCTCGCCATTGAAGAAAATCTGAACAAAAAGCCACGCTTATACGCACCAACAGTTTGGGACGATGGTTCGAGTATTTACCATTTAAATGATGATTCGTATCGCGCGGGCAGCGCCAATTCTTTAATGACTCATGCTATCGGAAGAGGAGAAGCAGTGCATAATCCGGGGCCAATTACAACAGGAATAATGTTCGACATTGGCTGGAAACATACATATCTCGACCTGATCAAACCCAAAGATATCGAAACGGTCAATGATATTCCATTTAAGGTAGCTGCAAAAAGTGACATTGAGCTCGATTCAACTTCCATGAAAATTCATTATTCGTACGACAATTTTAAAAATCATCACGATTCAATACCTCTTCTTTTTTCGAGTTCACTCAACTTGTTTTATGCAGTTTTGAGTCCCGAAATAGCATCCGGAAAAATCGATTATTACGTTTATACAAACGACATTTCAAAACGAAAATTTACCCTGCCAACCGAGGCTCCAAAAACATTTTATACTGTAAAAATTGGCCCCGACACACAAGCTCCCGAAATCGTTCATACTCCAATTTCCTACTATTTATTGGCAGACGAAGGTTTAACAATTTCTACTTTTGCCGACGATAATCTTGGCGTTGATTCCGTTTTTGTTAAATATCAAATCAACGGCGAAACACAAACACCATTTGGATTAACACGTAATTCAGCAAAAATATTTTCGGGTGAATTTAATTTTGACAGACAGCTTTTAAACGATAACGATGAAATTACCTACACAATAACTGCCTACGATGCTTCGATTGCACAAAATACTACAACCATTCCTGAAGAAGGTGAATTTTCTTATTTCGTCGAAAAATTATTTGAAGCACAAACCGGTTATGTAAGTGATTTTAATACAGAATCAGCTGATTTTATTCTTTCCGGATTCGACATTTATGCCGAAACCAATTTCCTGAATCCTGCCTTGCAAACCTTGCATCCTTATTTAAGCCCTGAAAAAAACGACGAATTTTACAATTATACAGCCATTTTAAAACGACCCATTATTTTAGGAAATTCGTCAACCATGACCTTCGATGAAATTGTTTTGGTAGAGCCCGGAGAATTTCAATCGCAATACGGCGATGATGATTTTTGGGATTATGTAATTGTTGAAGGAAGCAAAGATTACGGAGAAAACTGGCTCCCACTAATCGAAGGTTACGATTCGGACAAAAAAACACTCTGGAAAACGGAATACAAGAAGGAAATTGTAGAACAACAGTCACTTGCGGTTGGCATTCCGGATTGGTACGTTAATAAAAGTATCAATTTACTCGACAACAAAAATTTTGCAGCAAACGATACCATTTTAATTCGTTTCCGATTATTCTCCGATGCGTTTGCCAATGGCTGGGGCTGGGCAATCGACAATCTTCGGATTCAAACTCCGGTTGCAGCGCCAATCACCACCTTATCGCCCGGAAACATTCTGGTTTATCCCAATCCGTTTTCTACCGAACTGAATGTAAATGTTCAGTTGAAAAAACAAGTCGATAATCTTGAAGTTGATGTGTTTAACCTGTTCGGAGAAAAAATTTATAGCCAACAAAACAAAAATATAAGTGGTGAAATTTCGTATAAAATCGATTTAAGAAATTTTGCCGCCGGAATGTTTTTTGTTTCGGTAAAAGAAAACGGGAAACAAGTGCTGTCGAAAAAAATAATTAAAAACCAAGATTAACAAATCTTTTCGATTTAAATAGTTTTTTGATCACATGGTTTCATTTTAAAAATATATCTATATATTTGTCAACACATTAACAAAAAATGAAGACTACTTTTAACAATACATATTTTTACTTCTATTTTTATTTTGGCTCGAAATTCGGGATCAGGAAGTAAGATATTGTTAAAACTGAAAATATTTTACAAAAAGGTCTCGAAAAATTCGGGACCTTTTTTTTATAACAAAAATTGAAATGAGAACTACAATTATCGGACTGGGATTAATCGGAGGTTCAATTGCAAAAGACCTTAGAAAATCGAATTTTGCGACAGAATTAATCGGTGTTGAAATCAACGAATCCCATGCAAAACAAGCCCTCGAAATTGATTTGGTCGATCGAATTGAACCACTCGAAAAGGGAGTAAAAAATACAGATATAGTAATCCTTGCAATCCCGGTTGACAAAGAACTTCAACTTCTTTCAAAAATATTGGATGAAATATTGGAAAACACAACAGTAATCGATCTTGGATCTACTAAAAAAGCGATTGTCGATTCGGTTAAAGACCACCCGAAAAGAAGAAATTTTATTCCTTCACACCCCATGTCGGGCACCGAAAATTCGGGTCCAACAGCAGCACTCGAAGGTTTATTCAGAAGTAAAATTGTAATTGTTTGCGATCAGCAGGATTCAGGACCACAGCACTTGGCACTGGTCGAAAAAATGTTTCAAACCATGGGAATGGACATTGCATACATGACTGCCGATGAACAAGACCACAGTACCGCTTTTGTTTCTCACCTGCCTCATGCAGCAGCCTACGCGCTGGCAAATGCGGTTCAATCGAAAGAAGAAGGGAAAATAATTTTCGATTTGGCAAGCGGAGGTTTTCGATCAACAGTTCGTTTGGCCAAAAGTTCTGCAGAAATGTGGCATCCTATTTTTCAACAAAACAGAGCTTACGTTGTTGAATCGCTTGACGTCTATATCAAACATTTAAAGGAATTCAGAGACAGCATGAAAGAAAAAGACGACAAAAAACTCTGGAATCTGATAAAAAATGCAAATAATATCAGGGGAATACTGGAAGGAGAAAACCCTCACTTTATAAAAAATGAGGAAAAATTAGTAAAACTTTATACCAAATAATTATGACATTAAAATTAGATATTAATCCGATAAAAGCGTGGTTGCCCAACATTGACAACCCATTGCTAATCTCAGGGCCGTGTAGTCTTGAATCGGAAGAGCAAGCCATGGAAACTGCCAAATTGCTGGCAAAAGACAAACGAGTATTTGTATATCGGGGTGGTGTTTGGAAACCCCGTACACGCCCGGGTTCTTTTGAAGGAGTTGGATCGATCGGTTTAAAATGGCTTCAGAACATTAAAAAGGAAACCGGATTGCCCGTGGGAACAGAAATTGCCAATGCCCAGCATACCGAAGAAGCGTTAAAAGCAGGACTGGATGTGCTTTGGATTGGTGCGCGTTCTACTGCAAGTCCGTTTGTGGTACAAGAAATTGCCGACGTATTAAAAGGATCGGACACGGTCGTGATGATTAAAAATCCGGTAAATCCTGACGCACAATTGTGGATGGGTGCAGTTGAAAGAATTCATGCAGCTGGTATTAAAAACATTGTTGGCATCCACCGCGGTTTTACACCTTTCAGAGAAACGAAATACAGAAATTATCCAAACTGGAAAACGTTCATCGAGCTCAAACGTTTGTTGCCTAATCTTCCGGTGATTTGCGATCCGAGTCATATTGCCGGAAAACGCGAATACCTTTTTGAAATTTCTCAAAAGGCCTTTGATATGGGAATGGAAGGATTGATGTTGGAATCGCACCGCGATCCTTCTTGCGCACTAAGCGACGCAGCACAACAATTAACTCCGGCCGATTTAAGCAAGTTGCTTGATAAACTGGTTATTCGTTACGAAAATACAAATAATCCCGATTTTGAAAACCAGCTCGATGTTTTGCGTAACCGCATCGATGCCATCGATTCAGAATTGTTGGAAACATTGGCTTCGCGTATCGAAATTGTTAAACAAATTGGAACGTATAAAAGAGATAATAATGTAACTGCACTTCAGATTAACCGCTGGACCCAATTGATGGAGAACCGTGTTAACATTGGTAAAAGCATGGATCTGAACGAAACTTTTGTGAAAATACTCTTTCAGTTAATTCACGAAGATTCGGTTCGCATGCAAACCGAAATTATGGATCAGGAATAATTATTACGATCCTTGAAAAAAGCCGCGAAGAATGTAGTCTTCGCGGCTTTTTATTTTACACGTTTTTTTTTTAGTTTTTATCAGAACTAATTTCAGCAACCAATTTTTTAATACCGCGTTCCATGGCTTTTTTTACTTCCTCGTATTCCGGAATTTCTTTCCCGATAAAAATAAAAAACACAGCCAGCTGCTCTTCTTCTAAAACACGATACAATTCGTGCTTTTTTAAACGGTATGTTTCACGTATTTTTCGTTTGATCTGATTGCGGTGTACAGCCAGTTTGAATTTTCTTTTTCCAACGGTAAAAGCCACTTGCACCGGAGATTTCGAAGGTAATTTTGTTTTCGAATAGACAATTTTTAGCGGATATGACAAAAAAGACGATCCTTCGGAAAAAAGCTTGTCGATTATTTTTTTGCTTGTTAATCGTTCTTCTTTTTTAAAGGTGAACCGGATTCTTTCCTCACTGCTATTTTCAAACGAATTCTCCATAAAATTAAAAAAGGCCGTCAGTCGGTGGACTAACAGCCTTCAAAAATATATCTTTTTTTCTACTTCGTTCTATTTATTCTTTTTTATGTACTGCTCGAGTGCCATGGTCATCGATGGAGCCTGAGCGGTTGGAGCCTGAATATCTAAACGCAAACCAGCTTCCTGAATTGCTTTTGCCGTTGCCGGACCAAAACAGGCAATTCTTGTACTATCCTGCACAAAATCCGGAAAATTCTGAAACAAGGATTTAATTCCCGATGGACTGAAAAAAACCAGCACATCGTACTTAATATCGCTCAGATCGGATAAATCGGCGCTTACTGTCCGATATAAAATTGCTTTGGTATATTTGTATCCCTCTTTATCCAATAATTCAGGAATCTCCTGTTTGTGAATATCAGAAAGCGGCACAAGAAATTTTTCGTCTTTGTGCTTTTTCATTACAACCATGAGGTCGGTAAAACGTCCGTCGGCATAAAAGATTTTACGCTTGCGGTACACAATGTACTTCTGCAAATAAAATGCAGTGGCTTCCGAAACACAGAAATACTTCATCGAATCGGGCACGGTTAAACGCAATTCCTGAGCAATTCTAAAAAAATTATCGATGGCCGTTCTACTGGTAAATATTACCGCAGAGTGTTCTAATATTTGTATCCGGGTTTGACGAAATTCTTTTGCTGGAACACCTTCAACCTGAATAAAAGGGCGAAAATCAATTTTTAAATTTCCTTTTTCTGCCAAATCGAAATAAGGTGATTTGGCTGTGCTTGGCTCTGGCTGTGAAACTAATATACTTTTTACCTTCAAAATATTATGCTTTTAATGATACAATCCCCTTCTTATAAAACAACACCTTTATAAATCAAAAGCAAGGGCAAAATTTCAAGTGTACAAAGGTATAAAAAGAGATAAAATATCGAAAAATGTTTCTTTAATAATATTAAAAACCCTCTTTGAAGCAAAAACAGATAAAAAACACCCACCACAATCAGTCCTGTAACTACCATGTATACAGGCCTCTCGGCGGGGTAATAATTAATTAACGCCACCACCGGAAATAGTACAATTCCGAGTGTTCTGTTAAAATTATCGACAATAAAAAGGTATTCGTTGGTTTCTGAACCGCGTTCGAAGATCAATCCTAACAATCGGTAAATCATTTTTTTAAGAAAAAAGTAAGCAAAAACCAGCCCTAAAATCGATGCAAAAAATGTAAGCTTGTTGTAAATAAGCTCCAAGTGAAAAAATCCGATTACCTGATAAACAAAAACAGAAAAAACGATGTAAAACAAAAGATCGAGTCGAAAAGCTCCATGAAGAATGGTGTAATTTTTTTCGCGAAACATCCTGAATGCCGTTGTCGAATTGAACAAGGACTGAAACAAATTGGAAACATATTTCGAGTAAGAAAAACGCACAGTGGCAATCAATACAATGGCTGCAACCAAAACAATTGTAAGCCAGTCGGTATTTATTTCGCTTTTTTTCTGCACGGGTAATCCCAATCCTCCAGGCTCAACTTTTAAGTTCGAAACCAGGTTAACTATGTTTTTGGATTGAATATAACGCGAATCGCCGATTAATAATTTTTTTTCGCGCAACCACCGCCAATAACGAATTTGTGCAAAAGTTGGCGGGGGCGGAACGGTGTCTGCCCGAACCTGCAAAGTATCGATTGCAGCAATCGTGTCAGTCAAGACCATATCTTGCTGAAAAACCAGACCTTTTACTTGATCGGCCTCAGAGAATATGAAGTACGAACTTTCTGACTCAGACATATATTTTGAAAAATAATCTTCTAATTTCGCATTTAGAATGCAAAGATATCAAATATTAAATTCGATGATTCAAAGACAAATCACAAAATGATTTTTATTGATTGTTTATGAACCATCTTTTCGGTCTATGATTTACCTGGCACCAATTCAAGGATTTACCGATTTTATTTACCGGAAAGCGTATGCTACGATCTTCCCCGAAGTAGATACCTTTTTTATTCCCTACATTTCGTTGAAAAACAGAGAGATTCTCAACAAATACAAACGCGAAATTCTCCCCGAAAACAATCCGCAAAAAAATGTAGTGCCACAGGTTTTGGCAAAAAATTCAAGCGAACTGCAATTTCTTTCTCATGTTTTAAACGACTTTGGTTACAAGGAAATCAACTTGAACATGGGTTGTCCGTATCCAATGGTAACCAATCGAACAAAAGGTGCCGGCTTACTTCCAGATTCTGATTTGGTAAGAACAATGTTAAACGATTTTTTCGAAAACAACAAAATCAAACTTTCTATTAAATTACGTGCCGGTTTAAATGCTGCTGACGAAATTAAACAACTCATTCCTGTTTTGAATGAATTTCCGATAAGCGAAGTCATTTTTCATCCCCGGATTGCACAACAATTGTATTCTGGCGACATCGATTTGGAAGCTTTCAATTTTGTGAATTCAAACTTGAAACAAAAGCTGGTGTACAATGGCGATATTTTTTCGATTGATGATTACAACAACCTTCAACAACAATTTCCAGAAATAAACGATTGGATGCTTGGCCGGGGTATTTTAAAAAATTCATTTCTGCCGCTTGAGATAAAAAATATTTCTATTTCGGAAGACGATAAAATTGAACGATTAAAAACATTTCACCGATTGATTTTTGAAGGGTATTCAGAAACAATGGATAACGAAGGAAATGTGATCAATAAAATGAAACAGTTTTGGAGTTATTTTAGTTTTGTTTTTCCGAATCAGAAAAAAACCTTTAAAATTATTAAAAAGACTAAGAATATCAGCGACTTACAATCTAAAACCCAAGCCTTGTTTTTAGACCTTTACTAATTAATCGAGCAATTATCGCGCTCATATTTTCCCATCAGGTCCATCAGCAAATACATTTCTTTTACTTCATCGTCGTCTTTTGGATTCTGACATATGGCAAGAAATCTTTTTAATGCTTCCTGGTAATCCTCCTCCGTTACAATTTCGTAGATCATAAGTTTTAATGTGCGTCTAACCAGTTTTCCGCTGCATTCATTTCAACGGTTAATGCAACGCCAATGTCGACCGCGCTCTCCATTTCTGTTTTTACAATTTTTTTAATGGTTTCCAGTTCCGATTTTAGGGTGTCAAAATTTAATTCATCGTGAACCTGAAGTACCATTTTCGACTTTAATCCCTGCGCTTTTAATTGCCCGTAAATGTTAATCATCGCAATTTTGATGATGTCGGCGGCCGATCCTTGAATAGGGGCGTTAATTGCATTTCGTTCTGCCATTCCACGCACGATCGCATTCGCAGAATTAATATCGTTTAAATAACGTTTGCGTCCTTTAATTGTTTGAACAAATCCCTGATTTCTTGCCAGTTCAATCTGTTTGTCCATAAATAGTTTGATTTTCGGGAAATTTCCGAAATAACCGTCGATTAATTCTTTGGCTTCTGAACGCGAAATATTTAAACGTTGCGAAAGTCCAAACGCAGAAATACCATAAATTATTCCGAAGTTGGCGGTTTTAGCTTTTCTTCTCATGTCGCTGTCAACTTCCTCCAAATCAACCTGATAAATCTTGGCAGCAGTAATTGCGTGGATGTCTTTCCCCTCGTTAAATGCTTGTAACATTTCCTCATCCTCGCTTAAAGCAGCCATAATCCGCAATTCAATCTGTGAATAATCTGCTGAAAAGAATGTGTGATTTTCATCGGAAGGAATAAATGCTTTTCTGATTTCGCGACCGTTTGTACTGCGGATCGGAATATTCTGAAGGTTTGGATTAACAGAGCTCAATCGCCCGGTGGCGGCAATTGCCTGATTGTAGGAAGTATGAATTTTTCCGGTTTTGGCATTTACCAACAACGGAAGCGCTTCTACATAAGTTGTAAGCAACTTTTTTAACCCGCGGAAATCAAGAATTTTCTGGATAATCGGATGTTTGTCGACCAAACGAACCAAAATTTCTTCGCCGGTTGAATATTGTTTTGTTTTGGTCTTTTTGGCTTTTGAATCAATTTCCAACTTTTCAAAAAGGATCAATCCCAATTGTTTTGGCGACGAAACATTAAACTCCTCTCCTGCCAGTTCAAAAATCTCTTTTTCAATCTGAATCAATTGCTCACGCAAAACCTCCGCATAATTATTTAACTCTTCCGAATTTAATTTTACTCCGGCATTTTCCATGTCGGCAAGCACCGGAACCAAAGGCATTTCTATGGTTTCGAACAACTCACGCACCTCGTATTTATCCAGCTCCGAATCGATGGCAAGTTTTAACTGAAGTGTTAAATCGGCATCTTCACACGAATATTCAACCAGTTTGTCGAGTGGTACCGAGCGCATGTTTAACTGATTTTTTCCCTTTTTCCCAATCAAACTAACAGTAGATACTTTTTCGTAGTTCAAGTACTGCAAACACAAGGTATCGAGGCCGTGTTTTAAATCGGGCTGAATGAGGTAATGCGCCAGCATTGTATCGTACAATTTTCCTTTTACTTCGATGCCGTAATTGCTCAGCATTAAAATATCGTACTTGATGTTTTGCCCGATCTTTGTTACATTCTCATCGGCAAATATTTCGCGGAATTCTTCGATTACTTTTTGCGCCTCCTTTTTATCTTTTGGAACGGTTACACAATACGCTTCGTGTTTTCTGAAGGCAAACGAAATACAGATAATATCAGCGGTTTGTGTGTTTAATCCGGTAGTTTCGGTATCAAAACAAAATTCATCCTGAACCGAAAGTTCGGCACGCAAACTTGCCCGCTGCATTTCGTTTTCGACCAAATAATATTGGTGAGGGACAGTTTCGATGGTTTCAGCCGATTTTATCTCCGGCGCTGCAACCGTTCCCATGTCGAACAAAGTCCCCTGAACTGATGGTTCAGCCGGCGTGTCCCGTAATTTTAATCGTTGAATTAACGTGCGAAACTCCAGATCTTCAAACAAAGCAATTAAAGCTTCTTTATTGACTTCTTCACGGGTAAGGTTTTTGGTGTTAAATTCGATCGGCACATCTAAAATAATGGTCGCCAGCTTTTTCGACAAACGAACCTGCTCTTCAAATTCGATCAGTTTCTCTTTTTGTTTTCCTTTTAATTTATCGGTGTTTTGATAAATTCCATCGATGCTGCCAAATTCCGAAATCAGTTTTTGTGCCGATTTTGGTCCAACTCCCGGGCAACCCGGAATATTATCGGCACTGTCGCCCATTAATCCCAGTATATCGATCACCTGTTCGGCCGTTTCAATTCCAAAATTTTCCTGCACTTCGGGTAATCCCCAAACCACAGGATCTTCACCACCCTTTGCAGGTTTAAACATAAATATGTTCTCCGAAACCAGTTGTGCATAATCTTTATCGGGGGTCATCATATAAGTGGTGAAACCCTTTGTTTCGGCTTTTTTTGCAAGTGTGCCAATTACATCGTCGGCTTCAAAACCCGCCAATTCGATAATCGGAATATTAAAAGCCTCAATAATTTTCCGGATATAAGGAATAGATTTCCGCAAATCTTCGGGCATGGCCTCGCGATTGGCTTTATATTCCGGAAACATTTCGTGCCTGAAAGTTGGTGCCGAAACATCAAAAACCACACCCACAAAATTTGGATCTTCTTTTTCTAATAACTGTACAATTGTATTGGTAACTCCCAACATTGCAGAAGTATTTAGTCCTTTCGAATTAAATCGAGGATTGCGGATAAACGCAAAATAACTGCGATAAATGAGTGCAAAAGCATCGAGCAGGAAAAGTTTTTTTGAGCTGTTTTCAGGCATATTTTCTATTTATTGATTGTCGGACGCAAACCATTCGGCGTACGAAGTTACCGTTTCGTACAAACGGATGCTAAATAATAAAACATCGGAAGGCAAATGTTGTTGAAGAATTTCGGCAATATATGCGACTATATTCTCAGAAGTAGGCTGAAAGTCGACCTCAATAATACGGTTGGTAGTTTGCCGGAGCAGTTCCTTTTGTTTTTCGGGGAATAAAGAATTCACCATCAACGCATGATCGAAACGATTTACCACGTTTTCTTTTACAATTTTTTTTAACTGGCTAAAATCCATTACCATTCCGTCTTTGGGATGTCCTTGCTCCTTTTTTGCGTCGCCAATTAAAGTAACATGCAGGTTGTACGAATGTCCGTGAATGTTTCTGCACAATCCATCGTATTGAAACAAAGCATGCGCCATCTCGAAATGAAAGCGTTTTGTTACTCTTATTTTTGCCATTATTTTTTTACGAAAGTGAAGACGTGAAATTACAGTTTTTTATCAGAAAAGACTGCTCCGAACCGTTTCAATTTTCAATTTTAATGGAACAATTTTTCCGATGATTATTTGATTTTTACTTTTAGAAATACCGGCTCGTGATCGGAAAACTGAAAATCCTGAGAAAAGGTTTTTATCCTCTCCATTTCGATATTCGGAGATAAAAGGTAATAATCGATGATGGTTCCTTCGGTTACATTTTTTGTGAGTGGTGCATCAATTTCGCGGTTGGTTGGTTTTTGCGGATCGTACACAATTTGCCAACTATCAGGAAAAAGTGTTGCATCTAAACTTTCTCTTTTAACTGCCGGGTAAGTTGGCTCGACTTTCGACAATTCGTAATCCGGAGGATTTTGATTCCAGTCGCCGCCAGCAACCACATAATTTCCTTTTGAATATTCTGCCAACATCAAATCGCGAATAACCGGCATTTCTGCATCGCGCAATTTCCCTCCGGCGTCGTAAGCCGAATTGTGTGTATTCATTACAACCAACTCTTTTCCGTTGCCGAGTTGAAACCGCGAAACCACAAAACAACGATCGAGCATAAAAAGCCGCTTTGGCCAGGCGTAAGCCGAAAAATAAGAGTAACGCTCCGACGAAACCGGTTGCTTTTTAGAAAGGTTCATTTGTCCCATTTCAACTTTCCCCAGTGGATTTGTAAACGGAAGTGGCACAAAACTCACTTTATAATTCGTTCCAAAAGAAGAAACACAATCGGGAAGTGCAGTTCGGATCATTTCAATCTCGTTCTGTCCTCCGGTGCGTGCAGAATTTTTATCTACTTCCTGCAGAAAAACAAAATCTACACTGTCAACCGATTGCAAATAATTCAAAACACCTGCGGTATATTTTTCGACAAGCGGTTTTGTTGGACGAACCATTTTTCCACCGTCGTAAAAAAAGTCCATTTCGGCACCTAAACCACAAAATCCAATGTTCCAGCTGATAAAAGTAAATGTCGAATCAGACAAAATTTCCGGATTAGAATCTTTGTTCAATTCCAGTCTGGTAATCTCTTCTGGTTTGTAATCGGTAATGGTAGCTATAACAATAATTACAGCCAAATAAAGCGCTGCAAAAAACAAGGCAGTAACCAGAATCCAAACAATTCTTTTTATCATTTTTTCATCATCGTAAATTTAAAACAAGATTAAACAGCTTTCATTTTTTGGTTTTTTGAATTCGTTTTTCAATTCAAAATAGAAAGATAATCAAAAGTTTTGTGTGTAATAACCTGAGTTCGATATAAAATTAATGGCTCAAATCGCGTATAAATATTGAGTTTCAAGGACTGTTTGCGAAAGCATAGCGGGCTATGGTAAGCAAATATGACGCAGAAAATCGGTATTTATAAGTGAAATTCATAG